>JANNXB010000281.1:0-16668 GCA_031409355.1 Betaproteobacteria bacterium
CACCGACACGGCGAACAGGTTGAAGACGCTAAGCCAGACGAAGAAAACCGTGGGAGCCGGAAAGAAATAGAAACCCGCCAGGTTGAGGATGAAGAAAATGTAGACCAGCGGCAGGAAGCGCGAGCGCGGCAGGCGCGCGCAGAGCCAGCCGTAGAGCGGCACCAGCGCCAGCATCGCCGCGAGGGTCCAGCCGAAAAGCTGCTGCAGCACCGCGGCTCCGACCTGGATCGCCATCGCGTCGCGCACCGGGCGCAGCGCGTAGTAGGCCGCGAGCAGCAGGAAGAAATACGCGAACGCCCAGGCGAGG
Organism: Betaproteobacteria bacterium; assembly: GCA_031409355.1. Taxonomy (GTDB): domain Bacteria; phylum Pseudomonadota; class Gammaproteobacteria; order Burkholderiales; family SG8-39; genus RBG-16-66-20. Next base: position 308 of record JANNXB010000281.1, read on the forward strand.
GCGGGCAGCTCGCGCGGCTCCGCGCGCAAGGTGCGTCTAAGGGAGCCGCGCATGCGCTATAGTAGCCGAGCCTTTCTCACATTTTCAGGGGGGAAACCATGGGCGGCTGGATAGCACTTGCGGTCATCGTGGCCATCGCCATCTGGGCGGTCGCCATCTATAACGGCCTGGTGGCCATGCGCAACCGCTTCAAGAATTCCTTCGCGCAGATCGACGTGCAACTGAAGCGCCGCTACGACCTTATCCCGAACCTGGTCGAGGCTGCGAAGGGCTACCTCACGCACGAGCGCGAAACCCTGGAGAAAGTGATTGCGGCGCGCGGCGCGGCGATGGGCGCGGCGCAGAAGGCCGCTGCGGCTCCCGGCGATGCGGCGGCGATGCAGGGCCTGGCGCAGGCCGAGGGCGTGCTGGGCGGCGCGATGGGGCGCCTGATGGCGGTGTTTGAGGCCTACCCGGACCTGAAGGCGAACCAGAACATCCTCCAGGTGCAGGAGGAACTCACCAGCACGGAGAACAAGATCGCGTTCGCGCGCCAGGCCTACAACGACACGGTGATGGAGTACAACACCGGACGCGAGGTTTTCCCGAACACCATTTTCGCCGGCATGTTCGGGTTCACGCCCGCGACGCTGCTGGAGGCGACCGAGTCGGCCGAAGAGCGCAAGGTGCCGAAGGTTTCCTTCAAGTAGCGGCGGGACCCGATCGCAGTTTCCTTCCTCGCCCGGCTGGAACGGGCATAGCGGGCCATGGCGAGCTTTTTCGAAAATCAGGACCAGGCGCGGCGCAACACCAAGCTGCTCGTTGGCATGTACCTGCTCGCGGTCGTGGGCGTCATCATCGCCGTCGACATGGTGCTGGCGGGCGTCTGGATCTACGGCGTGGGCGACATGGTCGTGCCCAAGGGGCGTTCCCCCGGGCCGCTCGCGCTGCTGGGCGCGGTTCCGGCCAAGGTTTACCTGCTGGGCGCGCTGGGGACCGCGCTGGTAATTTTCGCGGTGAGCGGCTGGAACATCATGCAGCTAAGCAGCGGCGGCAAAGCCGTGGCGGAAATGGTCGGCGCGCGGCGCGTGTCGCCCGACACCCGGGACGCGCTCGAACGGCGCCTCATGAACGTCGTGGAGGAAATGGCCATCGCGTCCGGAACGCGCGTTCCCGGCGTGTACGTCATGGACGGCGAGGCCGGCATCAACGCGTTCGCGGCGGGCTATGACGTCTCGGACTCGGTCGTCGCGGTGACGCGCGGCACGCTGGAGACGCTGAACCGGGACGAGCTGCAGGGCGTCATCGCGCATGAATTCAGCCACATCCTGAACGGCGACATGCGGCTGAACATCCGCATGATCGGCGTGTTGGCGGGCATCGTCTTCATCGGCTCGATCGGCGAATTCATCATGCGCAGCCAGCGCGGCGGCAGCGACAGCAAGGGCGCGGCGCCGGTCTTCCTCGGCGGCCTGGCGCTGCTGCTGATCGGCTACATCGGCCTGTTCTTCGCGCGCCTGATCAAGGCGGCCGCCTCGCGCCAGCGCGAGTTCCTCGCCGATGCTTCTAGCGTGCAGTTCACGCGCAACCCGGACGGCATCGCCGGCGCGCTGGACCAGATCAGCCTCGCCTCTGCCGGCACCCTGATGCAGAACCGCCACGCCGAGGACATCTCGCACATGTTCTTCGGCGAGGCGCTGGAGATGAAATTCGAGGGCCTCTTCGGCACCCATCCGCCGGTCGAGGATCGGATCAAGCGCGCGCACGCGAGATTCGATCGCGCCAGCTACCGCAAGACCAGGGCCAGCGCGGTGGCGGATGCTTCTTCGGGCGTTGAAGTTGCGAAGAAAAGCATTTCTCAAAAAGACGCTGCGGCGGCGGTGCTCGGGGCCGCGGCCGGCATGGGCTCCTCCGGCCGGCGCGGCGCGGACCTGGGCACCGGCTGGGGCCGTTCCGCCAGCGACAGCGCGCAGCTGGTCGGCTCGATGGATGGCGCGAAGGTGGATTACGCGGCGCGCCTGCTGCAGTCGCTGCCCGCGGGCCTGCGCGAGTTGCTGCGCGATCCGGCCGGCGCGCGGGCGGCGCTGGTGGCGCTGCTGCTCGCGCCCAAGGAGGATGTAATGAAAATGCAGCTGGGCGCGCTCGCCGCGAAGGGCATGGGCAAGCTGGCGGAGGAAGCGCGTGCCGCCGAGGCGATGACGCGGCGCCTCGGGCCGGCATTCCACCTGCCCCTGATCGACCTCGCGCTGCCCGCCGCCAAGTCGCTGCCGGAGGACGAGCGCCTCGCGCTGGTCGGCGCGCTGGAACTGGTGATCCACTCCGACCGGCGCGTGTCGCTGCACGAATTCGTGGTGCTCACCATCGCGCGCAGCCAGCTCGCGCCGCGCGGCAAGCCCGGCGCCGCGGGCAGCAAGCGCATTTCCGACCTGCGGGACGCGGCGGTGATCGTGCTGTCGCTCGTGGCGCACGCCGGCACGCGCCAGGACGCCAACGGCCAGCGCGGCGCGGCGCTGGCGGCGGCGATGCGCTCGGGCACGAAGGAGATGGGCCTGCCCGAGTCCGCCGCGGCGGCCGCGCTGACGCTCGAAGTCGCCGCCGAGGCGCTGGAAGTCCTGAAGAGCCTCGCGCCGATGCAAAAAGCGATCCTGGTGAAGGGACTGTTCGCCGCGGTGTCGCACGACGGTTCGATCCGCATCATGGAAGCCGAGCTCATGCGCATGGTCGGCGCGGTGCTCGATTGCCCGTTGCCGCCGCTGCTCGAAACGGTCGACCCGGCCACGCTCGCGGCATGAAGCCTGACGCTCTGGAAGCGGCGCTGCGCGCCGCCATGCGTGGCGAGGTGCGTTTCGACGCGGGAGCACGCGGCGCCTACGCGTCGGATGCCTCGAACTACCGCCAGGTGCCGATCGGCGTGGTGCTGCCGCGCTCGGCCGAGGACATCGTCGCCGCGGTCGCCGTTTGCAGGGAACACAAGGTGCCCATCCTCGCGCGCGGCGGCGGCACTTCGTTGTGCGGCCAGACGGTGAATGTCGCGGTGGTGATCGACACGTCCAAGTATCTGGACCGGGTCCTTGAAATGGATCCGCGGGCGCGCCTCGCGCGGGTCGAACCCGGCGTGGTGTGCGACGCGCTGCGCGGCGCCGCCGAGCGCCACGGCCTGACCTTCGGCCCGGACCCGGCGACGCATTCGCGCTGCACCCTGGGCGGCATGATCGGCAACAACTCCTGCGGCGCGCACTCGGTGATGGCCGGCAAGACGGTGGAGAACATCGAGGCGCTGGAGGTGCTCACCTACGACGGCGCGCGCTTCTGGTGCGGGCCGACCTCGGAGGCCGAACTCGAGACCATCGTGCGCCGCGGCGGCCGGCAGGGCGAGATCTACGAAAAGCTGCGCAGCCTGCGCGACCGCTACGCCGACCTGATCCGCGGCCGCTTCCCGAAAATCAAGCGCCGCGTCTCGGGCTACAACCTCGACCAGCTGCTGCCGGAGAACGGCTTCAACGTGGCGCGCGCACTGGTGGGTTCGGAAGGCACCTGCGCGCTGACGCTGCAGGCCCTCACGCGGCTGGTACGGAGCCCGCGCGAGCGGGTCCTTCTCGTCACCGGCTTCGAGGACATTTACCTCGCGGGCGACGCGGTGCCGCAGGTGCTCGCCGCCGGGCCGATCGCCTGCGAAGGCCTCGATACCGGCATCATCGGCGGCTTGCGCGAGCGCGGCTTGAAGCTTGAAGACATCGCGCTGCTGCCCGCGGGCAACGCCTGGCTGATGGTCGAGTTTGGCGCCGATTCCCGGGAAGAGGCTTTGCAAAAAGCTTCCTCTCTGCGCAATTCCCTGGGGGGAAATCTCATAGAAGACAAATCCCTCATGAATCGCATTTGGGCGATCCGCGAGACGGGTGCTTCGGCGACTTCGCTAAAGCTCAAGACCACCGACGGGCCCGACCCGGTGGTGGGTTGGGAGGATGCGGCGGTGGACCCGCTGCGCCTGGGCGATTACCTGCGCGAATTCCAGAAGCTCGTCGATCGCTACGGCTACCGCACTTCGCTCTACGGGCATTTCGGCGACGGCTGCATCCACGCGCGCATCAATTTCGAATTGCGCAGCGCCAAAGGCATCGCGCACTGGCGCGGCTTCCTGCGCGAGGCCTCCGAGCTGGTGGTCGCCTACGGCGGCTCGTTGTCGGGGGAGCACGGTGATGGCCAGGGGCGCGCCGAGTTCCTGCCGATCATGTACGGGCCCGAGCTGATGCTGGCGTTCCGCGAATTCAAGCGCATCTGGGATCCGCTGGGGCGCATGAATCCGGGCAAGCTCATCGACGCGCTCGGCGACGTCTACCGCGTCGACGAGCACCTGCGCGCCGGGCCCGCCTACAAGCCGGTGACGCTGGCGACGAAGATGACCTTCCTCAGCCACGAGGGCGACGGCTTCGCGCGCGCCACCGAGCGCTGCATCGGCATGGGCAAATGCCGCTCGGCCGAGGGCGGCACCATGTGCCCTAGCTACCGCGCGACCAAGGAGGAGCGCTATTCGACACGAGGACGCGCGAGGTTGCTGAATGAGATGTTGAGAGGTGAGGTCGTCACCGACGGCTGGCAGAGCGAGGAAGTTAAAGAAGCACTCGAGATGTGCCTTGCCTGCAAGGGCTGCCGCAGCGATTGCCCGACCCACACCGACATGGCGAGCTACAAGGCGGAGTTCCTGTCGCATTACTACGAGCAGCATTCCCGCCCGCTGCGCGCGCACTCGATGGGCCGCATCGGCGAATGGGCGCCGCTGGCGATGAAGGCCCCCGGCCTGGTCAACGCCCTGACGGGGATGCCCCTGCTGTCGTCGCTCTTCAAATCCGTCGGCGGACTTGCCCAGCAGCGTCCGCTGCCCAAGTTCGCGCGGCGAACCTTCCGTGCGCAATTCGATGCCCTGCAGCTGAGCCGGCGCAGTCCGGCGAACACCGGCGGCACGCGCCGCGGCGATCCTGTGCTCCTTTTTCCCGATACCTTCAGCAACCACTTCCGCCCGCAGAGCGCGCTCTCCGCGGTGCGCGTGCTCGAGGATTCCGGCGCCCGCGTCGCCCTGACGCCGGACCGGTTGTGCTGCGGCCGGCCGTACTACGACTTCGGCATGCTCGACAAGGCGAAAGCGTCGCTGGAGAAAATCGTCGCCGCCCTCGCGCCGCAGATCGAATCCGGCGTGCCCGTCGTCGTACTCGAGCCCGGCTGCCATTCGGTGTTCAAGGACGAAATGCTAAAGCTCCTGCCCGGCAACGAGAGCGCGGCGAAGCTCGCGAAGCAGACGGTGTCGCTCGCCGAGCTGCTCGAAGCGCGCAACTGGAAACCACGCCGCATCAGCGGCACCGCCCTGCTGCACGGCCACTGCCACCAGAAAGCCCTCGGCGGCACCCAGGCCGATGTCCGCCTCCTGCAAGCCGCCGGCATCGAGACCTCCGCCCCCGAAACCGGCTGCTGCGGCATGGCCGGCTCCTTCGGTTTCCGCCCCGATACCTACGACACCTCAGTGCAGATCGCGAACCTGTCGCTGCTGCCGAAAGTAAGGGGCGCGGCTGCGGGATCGTTCATCGTCGCGAATGGATTCTCGTGCCGCGAGCAGATCGAGGACCTCGGCGGGCGAGAGACGCTACACCTCGCGGACGTACTTGCAAGGACGATTGAATCAACCGGTCGTTAAACCGTACGCAGATTGCCTTTGATCTGATCTATCCATTCCGGTGTCACTTTGGCCTTGTCCGCATACTCCGGCCATAGCGCCACGGCCGCGCGCACCTCTTCCACGATCTTCTCGGCGCGGCCACGCTTCATCATGGCGGTCCTGGCGCAGACGCGGAAGTCCTCCATGGTGAAGCCGTCGCGCTTGCCGTTGAGGGTCATCTGGTGCCGCGCGGTCCACGGGCCGGAGGGGTTGTAGCTGTACGTCATATCGAACGCGGGTGCCAGCGACCAGCTGCCTTCCTGGTCCATCAGGAAGGCGATGTTCTTGACGTGGTCGTCCTGGTTGCGCGCCATGACGTTGAACACCATGCGGCGGAACTGCTCTTCGATTGCCGGCATCGGCAACTTTAGCTGGCGGATGACCAGCAGCGCCTGTTCGTAGGCGTAGGCCCCGGCCTGGTTGAAGTCATAGTGGGCCAGGGCGCCAAATGACTGTGCGTGCAGCTTGCCGCCGCCGGGCGTGCGCTCGAAGCGCTGGGTCATGAAATGGCGGCGGTTGTTTTCCTCAAGCAGCCGGCACTCGCTCATCGTCACGCCGGCGGCATGCGCCATCAAGGAGTAGGCGTATTCGATGGCGCCGTAGCCTTTCGGGTCTTCGAGTTCCTTGTCCTTGTTGCCGGAGACGCCGTCGAATTTCAGCAGCCAGTAGTCGAAACCTTCGCCCGCCGCGACCTGGCCGGAGCGCACTTCATTGGTTGCGCGGTTCCATGCGATCACCGCCTTGGCGCGCGCGCCGCCCGCGGAGGTGCCAACGCGCAGGATTTCCTGCAGCGCTTTCGCCCGTTCCGGATCTGTGAACGAGGCCGCAATATCGTCGCGCCGGGTGAGCACGTCGGAGGCCAGCTTCACAAGCGAGTCGATCTGGATTTTTTCCGCCACCCGCGCGGTGGGGCCGGCAGCCGGCGCGTACTCGATCGCCCCCATCCCGCGCGCGCCGGTGTAGCAAAGGCGCTCGACCGCGTTGAAGCTGGCGGATGTGCGGCCTTGTGTGGCGAGCCAGGCGTCGATCAGCGCGTTTCCGAAGCGGTCGGGCAGCGAGTCGGCGAGGAGGCCGGGCAGGCCGTGAAAGGTGTTCCGGGCCAATTCCGGAAAGCTGTACACGCGGTTGCCGAGCGGCATGACGATCGGCGACACCTCGATGCCGCTCGCGGCGAAATCCGGGGTGTACTGGAATGCCGCAACCTCGGCGCCGTCCTCGAGCGATACCGCGCCGATGGTGTTGCCCCAGAGCTTCACCTCGGCCAGGGCCGTCACGGTTTATCCACCCATTTCCATTTGCCGGCGGGTGCTTTCCCAGTTGTCCTGGACGACGCGGCGCGCTTTCGCTCCTTGCCGCGCAGCTTCAGCTGTGCGACCGGACTGGGCACGGGCTCCGGAATCAGCGTCTCGAAGCGCTCGATCAGGCCGAGTGCGCGACACACGCGTATCAGGTTGATGACTTCTGTTGGCCCGCCCGCCTCGATGCGCTCGAGAGTGCGCTTGGAAATACCCGCTTGCGTGGCGAGGTCGGCTTGCTTCAGATTGCGTTCCAATCGTGCACTCGCGAGGCGCTGTCCCAGTTCGCCCAGGATGGCTTCGTCTACTACTTGATTGGTAATTTTCATAAGTCGTCAAATATGGCGGATATTCTATATATTAGTATTATATTCGCTATATAAGACGAGTTATATATTTTCACAATTCGTAATATATTACGACTTAATTGGATATTTGGCCAAATCTCGTCATATGTGACAACTAACAGCTATCTGTCGCCTTGTATCAGTCCAGATCGCAAACCTGTCGCTGCTGCCGAAAGTGAAACGCACAACGGAGAAAACCTTGGTCGTCGCGAATGGGTTTTCGTGTCGCGAACAGATCGAAGACTTGGCGGACCGTGAAGCACTGCACTGTTGAAATTCGCCCGTCGCTCCCGCGAAGGCGGGAGTCCACGAATTTCGCTGCAAGAAAAATAAACGACTTGCTGGATTCCCGCTTTCGCAGGAATGACGTTTCCATCATCGGCGACATGATTTTGAACAGTCCGATCGATAAAATGAGGGGATGAGATCAGTTGTCGCGGCGATTCTTGTTGTGGTCTCGACTTTCGCTTTTTCGCAGACCGCCGCCGAGCGCCTGTTCGAAGCAATCGACGAAGACAAGCCGCTGGTCGCCGAGGGCATCGTGGTGCGCGGAAAGGTGGACCTGGATGCGCGCAACAAGGACAGGGAGACGCCGCTGCACCGGGCGATCGAGAAAGGGATGAAGGAGCTGGCGGAGGTGCTGGTGAAAGCGGGGGCGCCGCTGGGGGCGCGCTCGACGGGCGGCGAGACGCCGTTGCACCTGGCGGCGCTGCATTCGGATCCCTGGTACGTGGACTTGCTGCTGGTGGCGAAGGCGGATCCGAGGGCGCGCAACGACGAGGGCGAGTCGGTGCTGCAGTGGGCCGTGATGACCGGCAACCCTCTCAGCGCCAGGCGCCTGCTGGAGGGCGGAGCGGACGCAAAGACACGGGACTTGAAGGGCAATACGCTCCTGCATGCGGCGGCGGACGTGGGCCAGGAGGAGATGGCGGGCGCCTTCATTTCGCTGGGGGTGGACCCGCGCCTGCGCAACCGGGCCGGGAAGCGGCCGATCGAGGTGGCCCGGGAGCGCGGCTACGTCGGGCTGGTCAAGATGCTGGAGAGGTTCGAGAAGGAATGAGGCCCGCGCCCGTGTTCGTGAGGGAGTTGTAAATATGTACGTCTACGCACAATTTGTGCCCCGCCATATTTGTTAAGCTACCCATTCGTCAGGGGGGGAAATGACTACAGCTTGGATATTGGGTTCCGTAAGCCTGTTCGCCACGACGGTGGGCGCACTGCTTGTTTTTCTGTACCTGTGCAACAGCCCTCCGTCGGCCGAGGCGTGGCAGTCGCCCGCAGGGAAAATGGCCTACTCGAAGCACCGGCGCATGCTGATCATAGCTGCGGGACTCCTCGCCGTGTGGCTTCTGGTCCAGTACCTGGCGATCATCCTGATCTAGTCGCGCCCAGCTTCGTCGTGGCGAAGGCCCAGCGGCGCAGGAACCAGATCGCCACGACGGTGACGAGCGCGATGCCGCCGAGCAGGTAGAAACCGGCGCTGACGCCGTAGTCGTCGGCCAGCAGACCCATCACCAGCGGCGTGGTGAGGTGCGACAGGCCCCAGCCCAGCCCGCCCAGCGCCAGCGCCGAGCCGCGCATTTCGGGCGCCACGACTTCGGCCATGGTGACCTGGAAGTAGATGGTCATGATGCCGGAACCTATTCCGGAAGCGAGCAGGAACAGCCCCACCGCGGCCCAGTGGCTCTCCAGCGGCTGGAGAAACACCGCCAGCGCCACCGCCAGTCCCGAAAGAACCGGCCAGGGACTGGCCGGCCCGGGGTGGACGAAGCGAGCCACGAGTAGGCCGGCAGCGATGCCACCCACCGCGCGCAGCGCGAGCAGCACGCCCGAGGATTGCGCGCCGTAGCCGAAGTGCTGGAGCAGCAGCGGGTAGAACGACATCGAGAGCGAAAACGGCAGCGCCGAGAGGTAGGCGCAGAGCATGCCGTAGTAGAGGATCGGCTCGCGCATCAGGATGCGGTAATTGCCGAACAGGCTCTGGCCGGGCACCATGGCGCGCGGCACCCGCGGCGTGGCGAGGCCCAGCAGCAGCGCCAGCACGCCCATCACCGCCAGTACCGCGAAGGTGGCGCCAAAGCCGCCGAAGGCGAGGATGAAGCCGCAGCTGCTGTTGCCGAGGATCTGGCCGAGGTTGGTGATGGCATTCAGGCGGCCGGCCTGTACGCCGCGCTCGCCCGGCAGGTCGGCGGCGATGGACCAGTTGGCTGGCCAGAAGATAGCGCGCGCCAGCACCAGTACGGACTGGGCGAAGAACAGCGGCCAGAAGCCCTGCGCGAAGGGCATGGCGGCTGCGCCGGCGGCCAGCAGCACCGAAGAGGCGAGCATGATGCGCCGGCCGCCGAAACGGTCCACGTACGCGCCGCCGATCAGGTTGATGGCGAGCTGGGCGGCCGAGGGCAGCGAGAACAGGACACCGATTTCGGCCCCGGAGAGGCCCTGGGAATGGGCGTAGAGCGGCACCGCCAGCCAGGTCATGCCCAGACCGTAGTTCCAGGTAAACGAGGCGAGGAAGTAGGGAAGATGGGGCATAGTGGGTGTAAATGCGGGGGCGCCATTATCTGCCCCTGCGAGTAAGCTCAGGAGAGGCTGTTTCGACCCATGAGGTATGAAACCCGGCATGAAAACGCTCCTGTTCGCCGCAATGGCCCTATCCATGGGTACGGCCCAGGCGGCGCAGTGCACCGCCAAATCCACCGAAAGAACGGTCGCCCTGGTCGAGCTCTATACCTCGGAGGGCTGCGACAGCTGCCCGCCCGCCGACCGCTGGCTCTCCTCCTTGGGCCCGAAAGGCTACGCCCCGGACCGGGTGGTGCCGGTCGCCCTGCACGTGGACTATTGGGACTACATCGGCTGGAAGGACCCCTATGCGCGCCAGGCGCATTCGGCCCGCCAGCGCAAAATGGCGAAACTGGCGCGCGCGGCCATGGTTTACACGCCCCAGGTCATGCTGCAGGGGCAGGACTTCCGCTCGTGGGGTTCCAGCGCATTCGACCAGGCGGTATCGAAAATCAATGCCCAGCCGGCAAAGGCTCGGATATCGATGACTCTGGATACGCGCCGCAAAGACGCCTTCGAGGTGGAGGCTGCGGCGGAGCTGCTCGGGGCGGCGCCCAGTCCCGACCTGGCCCTCTACCTCGGCGCCTATGAGAACAAGCTGGTTTCCGAGGTAAAAGCCGGCGAAAACCGGGGCAAATCCCTGCCCCACGATTACGTGGTCCTGCAGTGGGCCGGACCCCTGGAATTCAAGGGCGGCAAAGTCGCGGAGCGCCATGTGCTGCCCCTGCTGCCCAAGGCGGTTGCCGGGCACTCCGGAGTGGTCGGTTTCGTGCAGAACCGCGCCACCGGCGAGGTCCTCCAGGCATTAATGCTTCCCGCCTGTCCCAGCTGAATCGGGTATATTTCCGCCCGGTGACGCTCGCCGGAGGGGCGGGCAGACACCCTGGGGAGAGGCGATGCACGCGACACAGATTCGCCAGAAGGACGGGATTTTCTATTTCGCCGCGTACAAGGCGAAAGACCTGCTTGCGAAGGTGCGCTTCATCAGCCGTTTCTACGGCGATGGCGAGGAAATCGCGGCGGCGCGCATCTCGCAGGACGACGATGTCGCGCAATTCATTTCCAAGATCGAGCGCACCGACGGCGCCTTCCAGCGCGGCCTGTCGCGCGCCAAGGTGCGCCAGCTCACTAATTTCTACGAAACCGCGGGGTCGCAGCCGGCGATCCCCGGCACGGTGCTGCTATACACCAGCGAGAAGCTGAATTTCCGCTCCGACGGCGAGGGCTCGGGCCACCTGTCGGAGCCGGGCGCCAAGTTCCTCATCATCGACGGCCAGCACCGCCTCGCCGCGCTGCATTTCTACATGCAGGAGCGGCCGCAGGATGCCGCCACCATCAGCGTGCCCTGCATCATTTTCGACGGCCGCAGCGAGGACTTCGCCGCGGAGATGTTCGTCATCATCAATTCCACGCCGACGCGCATCAACAAGAGCCACCTGATCGACCTCTACGAGCAGGTCTCCTGGGCGGCGCCCGACCGCAAGTTCGCCGCGCGCCTGGTGCAGAAGCTCTACAGCGAGGGCGACAGCCCGCTGCGCTACCGCATCAACCGCCTTGGCGGCCGCAGCCAGCGCGACAAGTGGGTGCTGCAGGCGGAATTGTTCAACGAGCTGCACCGCTGGGTGCGCGGCAAGTGGCGCTCGATCCAGCTCGCCGGCGGCAGCTCCAAGGAAGTGCCGCGCTACTACGCCATGGTGCGCGATTTCTTCAAGGCGGCGAAGTCCACGTTCGGCGAATCGGCCTGGGGCCGGGACGGCTACATGGTGACCCGCCCGGTCACCATCAAGGCGATGATCCGGGTGTGCGCCGACCTTACGCGCGAGGACGACGGCCCCGAGGCCGGGCGCCTGGCGCGCTGGGAAGAGCGCCTCAAGCCCTGGGCGGAGATGGGCAAGATGTTCAAGGACGAAGGCTTCTACGAACGCTTCCCCGCCAAGGGCGAGGTGGAGCGGGTGGCGAGAGTGCACCGGGATCTCGCCAAAGCTGCGGGCATCGAGGTCGGCAAGAAGACCTGAATGGCCGGGGTGGCCTTCTAGGCCGCCTTGTAGGTATCCAGCTTTATGCGCTCGCGCTCCAGCACGGCAGCGACCGGCGCCGCTGCCATCACGCGCTCGATGTAGGCGAAATAGCCGGGCAGCGCCTTCGCTTCGACGCCCGCCATCCCGCCCCAGCGCAGCAGCGTGAAGGCGTAGGCGTCGTGGAAGCTGATGCGCTCGCCGAACCAGAAAGGTTTTGCCGACGCGGACCATTGCTGGATGCGCTCCAGCAGCGTGCGGTATTTCGCTGCGGCAATCTTCTTCACCTCCGCCTGCGCCGCTTCGCTTTCCGCGAACTCGGAGGTGCGGAACACGTGCGTGAAGGTGGGATGAACGGTGTTGTTCATCCACGCCAGCTGCGACAACGCCTGTGATCGCGCCCAGGGCTCGGTAGGTAGCAGGCCGGCCTCGGGAAAGCTGCGGTCGAGGAAATCGCAGACGGCGACGATCTGTACCAGCGGCTTGCCGTCGGCCACCAGCACCGGCACCTGGCCGTTCGGATTCATTGCGAGGTACTCGGGCGTGCGGTGCTCGCCCTTGTGCAATTTGACCAGCTTCGGCTCGAAAGGCTGGCCGGTGGCCGCCTTGATGACTTCCAGCGCGACGTGCGGCACGAACGAGCACGCGCCGGGGGCGAAATACAGTTCTAGATTCATGACGTTCCCTCCTGGATGATTTTTTCGTTTTTCATGCTTTCAATTTCACGAGAGTCAAAACCAAGTTCGGCAAGTATCGCGCGGCTGTGCGCACCCAGCGCCGGCACCGCGTCCATGCGCGGCTCGAAGCCGTCCAGGTTGAAGGGCGGCTTCATGGCGTCGACAGGTCCTGCCGGCGTGCCCACCTCCCGCCAGCGCCCGCGTGCCTCCAGCTGCGGATGGTCCCAGAACTCCTGCATCGAATTCAGCTTTGCGTTTGCTATGCCTGCTTTTTCAAGTCTTTCCATGACCTGAAAAGAAGAAAGTCCGGCAAAAGCAGTTTCTATTTCTGCATGCATGGCATCACGGTTCTGCGCGCGCGCGGGGCCGGTGGAAAATCGCGGGTCAGACTTCAATGCTGAATTCAAAAGCACCACATCACAAAACCGTTCAAATTCGCGTTCGTTCTGGATCGACAGGAATACTGTCTTGCCGTCGCCCGCCTTGAACGGGCCGTAAGGGACGATGGTGGCGTGGTGCGCGCCGGAGCGCGGCGGGGCCTCTCCGCCATACGCGCTGAAGTAGGCGGGAAAGCCCATCCACTCGCCAAGCGATTCGAACATGGTGATGTCGAGCGTGGCGCCGACGCCTTCGGCCTGGCGCCGGTAGAGCGCGGCGAGGATGGAGGAAAGCGCATACATGCCCGCGGCGATGTCCGCCACCGGGATGCCGGCTTTCGCAGGCTGTTCGGGCGTGCCGGTGACCGACAGCAGGCCCGCTTCGCATTGCACCAGCAGGTCGTAGGCTTTCTTGTCGGCGTAGGGGCCCGCGGGGCCATAGCCGGAGATGCCGCACCAGATGAGTTTCGGATGCTTCGCACGCAACTCGGCGGCGCCCAGGCCGAGTCTTTCCGCCGCGCCGGGTGCCAGGTTCTGCACGAATATGTCTGCTTTTGAAATCAGGCGGTTCAATACTTCCCTCGCGCCCGCGTGCTTTACATCAAGGGCAAGGCTTTCCTTCGAACGATTCACCCAGACGAAGTGGGAAGACTGCCCCTTCACCGTGCGGTCGTAGCCGCGCGCCGCGTCGCCGCCGCCGGGGCGCTCGATCTTGATCACGCGCGCGCCGAGCTCGGCGAGCTGGCGCGTGCAGAACGGCCCCGCGATGACTTGCTCGAGGCCTACGACCGTGATTCCTTCGAGCGGTCTTTTCACGTGAATTTTATTTCCAATCCGCGTGCCGCGAAGCCGTGCAGGTCCGTGCTCCAAGTTTCGCCGGCCTGCACCGGGTGCGCGTCGGTCAGCGTCCCGGTGCTGATGATTTCCCCGGCCGCCAGCGGCGGGGAATCCTTCTGTTCGGCGAGGAGGTCGACCAGGAAAGCCAGCGAAAGCAGCGGACTGTCCAGCACGTTGGCGCCGACGCCCTGGTCTGTTTTTTTCTGATTTTTGAATAAACTGATTTTCAAAAACGGAAGCGCCGCCGCCAGCCCGGCAATTTTTTCCACGGCTACCGGCGTGCCGACGATCAGCCTGCCGTGCAGCGCATTGTCGGCGACGCAATCGGGCAGCGTCATTTTCCACTCTGGGTGGTGGCACTGGACGATTTCAATCGAATGCGCGATCCATTCGATGGATTCAAGGAGCGCCACTGGATTCCGGGTCCGGGGAGGGGCGGCCTTCAACTTGAAGCAGATCTCCGGCTCGATGCGCGGCTGCACGAGGCCTGTGAGGGAAACTGCGGCTACACCGTTGGTCGCCATGACAAGGGTGCGGTCATACACGGCACCCCACATCGGCCCGTTCACGCCGTAGCGTTCCCAGAGGCCGCGGTTGGTGAAGCCGTTCTTGCGGCCGGCCAGCACCCAGCCCTGCGCCAGGCGATGGGCATGCAGCCCGCGCGCCGCCGCATAGCCGGTTTCGGCGGTAAGCCCCGGAAAGCGTGAGCTAAACGGGGTAACCAGGCGCGGGTGATCATGCAGGTCGATGAGTTCTTTTGCGAGTTTGGTTGCGTCCATGGTCAAGTGATTCTAAATTAGGACCATGGATGAAGACTTGATCTGGGTGATCCTGGGCCTGACGCTGGTCATCGTCGAGCTGCTTAGCGGCACTTTCTACCTGCTGGTGCTCGGTATCGCGGCCTTCGGCGCGGCGCTCGCGGCCTGGCTCGGCCAGGGTTTTCCGGTGCAGGCCATTGTCGCGGCGGCGATTTCGGGGCTCGGCTGCTACGGCGTGCATGTCTACCGCGCGAAGAATGCAAAGCAGCAGATGCCGAATGTGGACGCCGGCCAGCCGGCGAGCTTCGAGAACTGGATCGACCAGGGCGGACGGCTGGCGCGGGTGAGCTACCGCGGCGCTTCGTGGGACGCCCTGGTGGACGGCGATGCAGCCGTCGACGCCGGGGCAATGCTCTACGTGGTCACGGCCAATGGCAACACGCTCAAAGTCACAACCCGTCGTCCCGCATAGTCCTGCCGGAGTGGCCGTGGCGCATGCGGCGCGGCCGGCGGCAGGTCAACAAAAGAAGGGAATGTCCATGCTTACCAAGCTGATAATCGCCATCGTCCTGACCGTGATCACGGGGGCCATTCCGGAGACGCGGGGCTACGCGGTCTGGGTGTTCTTCATCGCGGTGGTGGCCGCGTTCGTGATCGAGGGCGTGCGCATCGTGCCGCAGCAGTTCGCCTACGTGGTGGAGCGGCTCGGGAAATTCCACGCGGTGCTGGAACCAGGCCTGAACCTGATCATCCCGTTCATGGACCGGGTGGCCTATCAGCATTCGCTCAAGGAAGTGCCGCTCGACGTGCCGGAGCAGGTCTGCATCACCAAGGACAATACGCAACTTGCGGTGGACGGCGTGCTGTATTACCAGGTGACCGACCCGCGCCTCGCGTCCTACGGCTCGGCGAACTACATCGGCGCCATCACGCAGCTCGCGCAGACCACGTTGCGCAGCGTGATCGGCAAGATGGAGCTCGACAAGAGCTTCGAGTCACGCGAGGACATCAACCGCCACATCGTCGCGGCGCTGGACGAGGCCGGGCGCAACTGGGGCATCAAGGTGCTGCGCTACGAAATCAAGAGCATCACGCCGCCCGAATCGATCCTGCGCGCGATGCAGGCGCAGATAACCGCGGAACGGGAGAAGCGCGCGCTGATCGCCAAGTCCGAAGGCGAGCGGCAGCAGGCGATCAACGTCGCCGACGGCAAGCGGCAGGCGGCGATTCTGGAATCCGAGGGCGAGAAACAGAGCGAGATCAACCGGGCGCAGGGCGAGGCGACCGCGCTGCGGCTGATTGCGGACGCCAACGCGGCGGCGGTGCGCGCGGTGGGCGAGGCAATCAGCGACAAGGGCGGCATGGATGCGGCGAACCTCAAGGTGGCGCAGGAATACGTCGCCGCCTTCGCCCACCTCGCCAGGACCACGAACACTCTGATTCTTCCCGCGAGCGCTGGCGATGTCGCCGGCATCGTCGCCACCGCGATGACCGTCCTCGACAAGACCAAGCACGCCCAGGCGGCGGCCAAGGGAGCCTGACATGTCGGTGACCGCGGTCAACCACTTCACCGTTCTCACCGACGACCTGCCGGCGACGCTGGCGTTCTACGAGGAACACCTCGACCTGAAGCCCGGCGCACGGCCGCCATTCACCTTTCCGGGCGCCTGGCTCTACGCTGACGGTGGCAAGGGCCCTGATCCGATCCTGCACATCGTTGCGGGGATCAACAAGGAGAGGCTGGTGAAAGGCGTGCTAGACCACATGGCCTACAGCGGCAAGGGGCTGGCCGGGGCGGTGGCGAAGCTGAAGC
>JANNXB010000282.1:0-2744 GCA_031409355.1 Betaproteobacteria bacterium
GACGACGTGACCGGCCTCTCCACGCTGGTCGCGATCGACCCGAAGCGCCGCGGCAGCGCGGTGTCCAAGGGGGTTCGTCCCTCTGTGAAGATGATCAACGAGAAGGGCGACGAGGTGAAAATCGCCGCCACCGACCACGCCGTGAACATCGGTTTCCCGGTGGGCGCGGTGATCGCGGTGCGCGACGGCCAGCAGGTGTCCGTGGGCGAAGTGCTCGCGCGCATCCCGCAGGAAACCTCCAAGACCCGCGACATCACGGGCGGCCTGCCGCGCGTGGCGGAGCTGTTCGAGGCGCGCTCGCCGAAGGACGCGGGCATGCTGGCGGAAGTCACCGGCACGGTCAGCTTCGGCAAGGACACCAAGGGCAAGCAGCGCCTGGTGATCACCGATCCCGAGCTGAAACAGCACGAGTACCTGATCGCCAAGGACAAGCACCTGCTGGTGCACGACGGCCAGGCGGTGACCCAGGGCGAGATGATCGTGGACGGCCCGGTGGACCCGCACGACTTGCTCAGGTTGCTTGGCGTCGAGGAACTCGCGCGCTACATAATCGACGAGGTGCAGGACGTGTACCGCCTGCAGGGCGTGAAGATCAACGACAAGCACATCGAGGTGATCGTGCGCCAGATGCTGCGCCGCGTGGAAGTCACCGATCCGGGCGAGACCTCGTACATCACCGGCGAGCAATCGGAAAAAGCCGACGTGCTGGAGGAGAACGAGAAGGCGGTAAAAGAGGGCAAGAAGCAGGCCTCCTACCGCTACATGCTGCTCGGCATCACCAAGGCGTCGCTCTCGACCGATTCGTTCATCTCCGCGGCCTCCTTCCAGGAGACCACCCGCGTGCTGACCGAAGCGGCGATCATGGGCAAGCGCGACGGCCTGCGGGGCCTGAAGGAAAACGTCATCGTCGGCCGCCTCATCCCGGCGGGTACCGGCATGGCGTACCACAAGGTCCGCCAGGCCCAGGCCGCCGAGCCGCCGATGCTGGACCTGCCGGTGGCGGAAGCTCCGGCACCAGCCGTCGAGGCGACGGCCGGGGGCAGCTGAAGCAGATATTTCACGCGGGACAGGAAAGGGCGCCCAAAGCTATTTTCGGGCGCCCTTTTTATGCGTGTCGACTTTCTCCCGTCTTGCGTCAAGCAAACACTACGATGCATCAGGCCGGGGCCGGAAGGGAATGCGGCGCATTGCATTGACATGCTGCCTGGCCGGGACTAGATTGGTCCGCGGCAGGATGCGGTCAGGGAAGTCGCGAGCCGCGCCCGCCCTCATTCTCAACTACTCGAGGACACGCGCATGAATTCCCTAACCACAAGAACGCTCTACCGCTTCCTGATCGTGCTGATGGCATGGATGCCGTTCCATTTCGCGCACGCGGGCATCATCTCGACCGACCAGGCGGTCTACGCCGCGCAATCGGACCGCAGCGCGGTGCTGAGCCTCATCAACCGCTCGGATGTCTCGGCGAGGTTACAGTCGTTAGGCGTGGACCCGGCGAATGCCGGGGACCGTGTCGCGGCGATGACTGACGATGAGATCCGCACGCTCGCCGGCAATCTGCATGCCGTTCCGGCGGGCGGCGACGGCCTCGTCGTCATTGTTCTGGTCGGCGTCATTCTCTGGCTCGTATTCTTCAGAAAATAGCTCGCGCAACCGCGCGCTTGCCGCAACGCCCGCCTCGCGGCGGGCGTTTTCATTTCAGAGGCGTCCGAGGTCGGTGATCGCATCGGCCACGATTTTCGTGCCAACCGCGATCATCAGGATGTCCGAAGCAACCCGCACGTACTTGTAGCCGGCGGGCGGGACGCCGATCTTGATGACCAGTGCCGGCGGCACGTCGTAGACCACGACGTCGCCGGGCAAGGGCCGCCCGACGCGCCATTTCTTCGCTTGGCCGGGCGGCATGCAACCGTTGCGCTTCTTGGCGAGCCCCGGCGGGCAGTGGCCACCGCGGAACTCGTCCGCGTAGTAACTGCGCACGTGGGCGCGCTTGTCGTTGTCGAAGTGCTTCTTTTTCTGCTTGCCCTTACCCTTGCCTTCGCCCGCCCATTCGGGCTTCTCGGCGAACACAGGCGCGGCGGCGATGCCAAGAGCGATGCCGAGCGCAAGTGCCGCTGGGACGATACGGAAACGGGAATCCATCTGCGGTCTCCTTTCGTGCCGGTTGACCAGTCCCTACCATAAGCCAAACTGGGGCGCGGGCGCAGGCATTATTGCGCACACCTCACTCCAAAAGCGCCTGCTTTTCCAGCCACTCGCCCTCGAGTTGGCCGAGGTCCTGCGCGAGCTTGGCCTGGTCGAAGAGCGCCGCCTGCAGTGCCTCGCTTGAGTCGGGCCGGTAGAGCGACGCATCTGCGAGGCGCGCCTCGAGTTCGATCTTCCTCGCATTCAGGCGGCCGATCATTTCCTCCAGCCGTTTGATGCGCGCAATCAGGTTTTTCGACGGCTGCGGCACAGCGGACCTGGGCGCAGGCGCTTTTTTCAAGGGTGTGGTTGGCGCCGGCTCGGGCTCCGCCGCCTTGCCCTGCTTGCTCCTGAACAGCCAGTCGCGGTAATCGTCCAGGTCGCCGTCGAAGGGCTCCAGGCGGCCGTCGGCGACAATGAGGAACTGGTCGGTGGTGGCGCGCAGCAGGTGCCGGTCGTGGGATACCAGCACCAGCGTGCCCTCGAATTGCGCCAGCGCCACGGTGAGCGCCTCGCGCGTCTCCAGGTCGAGGTGGTTGGTCGGCTCGTCCAGGAGGAGC
>JANNXB010000283.1:0-3247 GCA_031409355.1 Betaproteobacteria bacterium
CAGCGCGCCAAGCAGCGCTTCGAGAAGCGGCTCGCGCTTTGACCTTCCCGTGAACCTGACCGCGATCAGCTTTTCCTACCTGCGCGCACGGCCGCTGGCCACGGCGCTGAACCTGCTATTGCTCGCGCTCGGCATCGCCACCATCACGGTTCTGCTGCTGGCTACCTCGCAGCTCGAGGAACGCATGGGACGCGACGCACGCGGCATCGACCTCGTGGCCGGCGCCAAGGGCAGCCCGATGCAGCTCGTGCTCTCGTCGGTGTTCCACATCGACGCGCCGGCCGGCAACATCCCGCTCGCCGATGCGCTGGCGCTGGCGAAGAACCGCATGGTAAAGAAGGCGATCCCGCTTGCTTTGGGCGACAGTTACCGCGGTTTCCGCATCGCCGGCACCAACCATGATTACCCGGCGCACTACGGTGCGCGAATCAGTCAGGGCCGCCTCTGGGGTACGCCGCTGGAAGCGGTACTGGGTGCCGATGTCGCTGCGGCTTCCGGGCTCGCAGTGGGCGCGACGTTCTCGGGGGCGCATGGCCTGGAGGGCGCGGGCGACATGCATGAATCCTCGCCGTACAAGGTTGTCGGCATATTGGCGCCCAGCGGCAGCGTGATGGATCGGCTGGTGCTCACGAGCGTCGAATCGGTATGGGCGGTGCACCGGCACGGCGAGCCTGGCGAGGACCCGGCCAAGCTGATCGCCGACATGGAGGAAGAGGAGAAGGAGCTGACCGCGTTACTGATCCAGTATTCGACGCCGTTGGCGGCGGCGATGTTGCCACGGCAGGTAAACGCCACCGCGACGCTGCAGGCCGCATCGCCCGCCTACGAGAGTGCGCGCCTGTTCAGCATGATCGGCGTCGGCGTGGATGTGCTGCGCGCATTTGGCTTTGTGCTGGTGCTCGCTGCCGGGCTGTCGGTGTTCATTGCGCTGTTGAACGCGCTGGAAGACCGGCGCTACGATCTCGCTGTGATGCGCATGCTGGGGGCCGGCCGCGGTCGGCTGATGAGCCTGATGCTGATCGAAGGCGCCGCGCTCTCGCTGGCGGGCGGCGTCGCCGGCATTGCGCTGGGCCACCTGCTGACCGAGATTCTCGGGCGAGCGCTCGGGCAGGCGAAGCAGGCAGCGGTGACTGGCTGGGCCTGGGACGCGAGGGAAGGATGGTTGCTCGGACTCGCGCTCTTGGTAGGATTGGCCGCTGCGCTGTTGCCCGCGTGGCGCGCCTATCGCACCGACGTGGCTCCGGTTCTGGCCGAGGGGTGATCTGAACCGGGTCCTCGATTGGCTCGTCTCGTCTGGCCTCGCTCACCGCACGGTCGGCGGCGACCGGATCTGGCGTTTCATGGCGAAGCACGGTCGCCACGCGCAGCACGCGCACTTCCATTGCAATGGTTGCGGTACATTTTCCTGCCTTGATGAATCCGCGCCTCCGCGCGTGCGCCTGCCGCGAGGCTACCGCGGTCAAGCGGTGGAAATTACCGTCCAGGGCCTGTGCGGCGCTTGCGCTGGATAACCGCTGCAGCAAAATTCATAGGAGGAACGCATGAAACCATGGATTGTCGCAATTGCAGTCGTCTTCGCCTCAGGCGCGTTCGCGCAGGCCGGCAAGTCGGACCCGAAAATCAAGGAGGATATTGCCGCGCATCGCGCCATTGCTGCGGCGCATGAGAAGGCGGCCAAGTGCCTGGAATCCGGCAAAACCGAGAAGGAGTGCCATGCCCCTCTCGCGACTGAGTGCAAGAGCATCGCGATCGGCAAGTATTGCGGGATGCGGCACAAGCATTGACGCGAGGCGTAGAATGTCTCTCATGAAAATTATCGCTCGGACAATTGCCCTGATCGCCGCTGTCCTGTTTTCCGCGGGCGCCTCCGCACAGGCCAAGTTCGGCCAGCCGCCGCAGGCGGGCGTGCCTGGCGCGGACGCCAAGCCCCTCGCCGAGCGCAAGGACGTGGTCTCCTGGAAGCTGCTGGCGCAAGTCGAACTCGTCAAGGTGAAGGACCGCTACCAGCCGCAGTTTTCCTCCGGAGTCGCGGCGCTGGATGCAAAGGAAGTGAAGATCCAGGGTTTCATGATGCCGCTCGAGATGGGCGACAAGCAGTCGCATTTCATTCTCTCCTCGACACCACAGTCCTGCAGTTTCTGCATGCCCGGCGGACCGGAGGGCCTGGTCGAAGTTAAGATGAAGAAGCCGGTGGCCTACGGCATGGATGCGGTGGTCCTCACGGGCAAGCTCTCGGTGCTCAAGGACGACCCGACCGGCATCTTCTATCGCCTGACCGACGCCGTCCCCGTAAAGTAGCCGTCCTGCAATGAGTTCCGCCCGCATGCTGAGGGCCCTGCTAGCGGTCTTCCTGCTCGTTGCCTGGCAGAACTCGCTCGTCCACCCGCTCGAGCACGTCGACGAGGCCGGCGGCTTTGTCCACCTCGCGGTCGGCCATGAGGGCGAGCAACGCAACGGCAATGCGCCCGACCCGCTTTGCGACGCAGTGGCTGCCATCACAGCCTGCGTCGGCGCATCGACCGGATTTGTTTTTGCAGCTCCCCAGGGCGCGACAGCGCCGCTGGCGCTGCGCGCGGCCGGTTCCGGCAGCGCGACTTTTCTTGCTTATCGCAGCCAGGCTCCTCCCGGGCACTCCTGAAGTGACGTAGCTGTCGGGGGCCATCCGGCCCCGGTTTTCAATCGTCTTTCTGGAGTACGCAATGCAAATGAAAATCTGCGTCCGCGCAATCGCGGGCGCTCTGGCCGCATGGACTTGCGGCGCGGGCGCTCAGGCGCCACAGTCCGTTCCGTCCGAACCGACACTGGATTCCGTGACGGTTACCGCAACTCCGTTCCGCAGCAGTCTTTTCGACCTGGTGTCGCCGGCGGACACGCTCTCCGGCCTGCGCTTGCTGTGGCAGCGCAAGAGTTCGCTCGGCGAAACGCTAGACGGCCTGCCCGGCGTGAGCTCGACCTATTTCGGCCCCTTCGTCGGCCGGCCGGTGATCCGCGGCATGGACGGCGACCGTATCCGCGTTCTGCAGAACGGCACGGGCACGCTGGATGCGTCTTCGCTGTCGTTTGACCACGCCGTGCCGTACGACCCACTGGTCGCCGAGCGGATCGAAGTGGTCCGCGGGGCCGCCGCGGTTCTGTACGGAGGAAATGCCGTGGGCGGCGTGGTGAACGTGATCGACAACCGCATTCCGACAGCGCCGTTGAAAGGCGCGACCGGTCGGGCCGAAGCGCGCGGTGGTGGCGCCGACCG
>JANNXB010000284.1:0-4108 GCA_031409355.1 Betaproteobacteria bacterium
TCACCGCGGATGCGGGCTGGGTGGAGGCGATGGCCGGCTGCAGCCATGTCGCGCATGTGGCCTCTCCGGTGCCATTGCGCACGGTCAAGGATCCCGATGAGGTGATCGTTCCGGCCCGCGACGGCGCGCTGCGCGCGCTGCGCGCCGCGAAAGCCGCGGGGGTGAAACGGTTCGTCATGACCTCGTCGGTCGCGGCGATCGCCTATGGCCGCGGCAAGGGTGTGCATAACTTCACCGAGGCCGACTGGACGCCGCCGGACTATCCGGGCGCCCAACCCTACGTTCGATCAAAGGCGATCGCAGAGCGCGCCGCGCGCGACTGGGTGGCGAAGGAAAGCGGCAGCATGGAGTATTGCAGCGTGAATCCCTCGGTGGTCTGGGGGCCGGTATGGAGCAGGGACTATTCCGCGTCTGTCACGGTGCTGCAGAGGCTCCTCGACGGAAGGCTGCGAGCCTGCCCGAACATCGGCTTCGGGGTCGTCGATGTCCGTGACGTCGCCGACCTGCACGTGCGCGCGCTCAACGCGCCCGGCATGGCGGGTGAGCGCTTCCTCGCCTCCGGGCCTTTCCTGAAGATCGCGGCCATCGCAGAGATCCTTCGGTCGCGCCTGGGCGAGGAGGCGCGCAAGGTGACGCAGCGCACCATGCCGGATTTCGTCGTGCGGATCGCATCCCTGTTCGATCCGATGGCGAAAGCCGTGGTCGGCGAGCTGGGCTCGGTGCGCAACATGGATGCCTCCCATGCAAAGGCGGTGCTTGGCTGGTCCGCGCGGCCCGCGGAGGAAAGCATCGTAGACTGCGCGCGCAGCCTTATCGACCTGGGAATCGTAAAACTCTAAGCGCTCATTCAGGTACGCTAATCGAAATGAAAAGGCGTGATGCAGTACTTGCACTCCTGGCGCTGGCAATGCTGTGTGCCCCGGCGATTGCCCACGCGCAACCCCGTATTCCGCTGGTCACGGTCCTGCTGCACGGGACGGAGATCGCGTATCAATCGCGTGTTGGCGCATTTCGTGACGGGATGCGCGAACTGGGTTATGTCGAAGGTAAGAATTACCGCGCGGAAATACGCTGGACTGACAATCAGTTGGACCGTCTTCCTGCGCTTGCGCACGAGTTGCTGCAAATGAAGCCCGATGTTGCCGTGGCTGCTCCGGTGCTCTCTACGCAGGCATTCAACCGCGAGTCGAAGACTGTGCCGATCGTCATGGCGGGCGGCGTAGGGGCGCTGCGCGTGGGTTTGGTCGCCAGCATGGCGCGCCCCGGCGGCAACGTCACCGGACTCAGCAGTCAGGGCGACGAACTCACGCAGAAGCACTTCGAATTGCTCAAGGAAATCGCGCCGCGCGCGAAACGCATCCTGGCCCTGTCCTCCGGGCAAGGGGTGGCCGAACCGGATGTTCGCAGCGGGTCTCGCGCGGCCGCCAAGGCCTACGGCATGACGTTGATTGAAGCATGGGCGGACTCGCCCGAGAAGATCCGCCAGATAGCCGCCCTTTGCGAGCGTGAGCGCTGCGATGGATTGGTGGTCCTGCTTGATCCCTATTACACCAGCCGGCGGGCGGACCTGGTCGCTCTCGCGGCGAAGCTGCGGATTCCGGCGGTCTACTATGCGTTCGAATTCGCGGAGGATGGCGGGCTGATCGGATATTCGACGAACCCGGTAACCACGTTCCGTCGTGCCGCCACCTACGTCGACAAACTCCTCAAGGGCGCAAAACCGGCGGATCTCCCCATCGAGCAACCGACGAAGTTTGAACTTGTCGTCAACCTCAAGACCGCCAAATCCCTGGGCCTCACCATCCCACCGTCGATCCTGCTGCGCGCCGACCGGGTGATTGAATAACCAGACGGATAGCGGCTGAAGCGTGGTTTGAAATATACGCTTCACTTAATGAAGCGTAAAAGCGTACACTACGCTTCATGGCCCGCCGCACACCCGCCACCTGGAATTGGCAATCGGACGACTGGGGCGCCTTCCGGCACGACGCCGCCGCGCTGATGCCCGCACTCGCCGCCGCGCGGCGCGCCCAGGGCGAGGTGCTCGGCCTAGCCAAAGCGCTCGGCATGGAGGAGGCGCGCAATGCCGAGGCACTGATCTGGACCTCCGAGTCCCTCGCCACCGCCGCCATCGAGGGCGAACAACTCGACATTGAAGGCGTGCGCTCGTCCATCGCAAAGCGCCTCGGCCTGCCCGGCGGCAAGGCGACGCGCGTTCGCGCGGTCGAAGGCTTGCTCGACATGATGCAAGACGCCGCCACCGGCTGGAACGAGCCGCTCAGCGCGGAGCGCCTGTGCGGCTGGCAGAACGCGCTGTTCCCCGCGGGGTTCTCCGGCATCCATCGCGTGGCAGCGGGAGCGTTCCGCACGCATGCCGACCCGATGCAAATCGTCAGCGGCCCGGTGACGCGGCGTGTGGTGCATTTCGAAGCACCGCCGTCACGTCGCGTGCCGCGCGAGGTCGCGCGGTTTCTCAAGTGGTTCAATGGCCCGAGCCGGAGAATGGACGGGCTGTTGCGTGCGGGAATCGCACATTTGTGGTTTGAATCCATTCATCCGTTCGAAGATGGCAACGGCCGCGTCGGCCGCGCGCTGGCCGATCTCGCGCTGGCGCAGGACCTGCAATCGGATTCGCGCCTGGTCAGCATGGCGACCGAACTCTCGGCGCGGCGCGATGCGTATTACACCGAACTTCACGCCGCCAGCCGCGCCGATGCCGACCACACGCGCTGGCTGATGTGGTTTTGCGGCACGTTCGCGGCCGCCTGCGCTCGCTCCTCGGCGCTGATGCACGCCGCCCTGGACAAAGCGCGCCACTGGGCTCGCCATGCCGGCGCCGGGTTCGACCACAACCAGCGCAAGGTGGTGAACCGGCTTCTGCAGGCCGGGCCGCGCGGCTTTGACGGTGATCTCACGACCGCCAAATATGTGAACCTCACGGGCGTGTCGCGCGCGACGGCATTTCGCGATTTGGCCGCGCTAGTGGCAGCCGGTGCGCTGGAGGCGACCGGGGCAGGCAGGGCGACGCGCTATTTCATCCAGCTGCCTGGCTGGCAACCGCTATAGCTCAGCAGGTTCTAGCCCCGCAGCGCGCGCGCGCCTTTCAAGCGCGTAGCGCTCGTACATTAAAGGCCGGCACCGGGCGGCTCAGCCCCTTGAGCGTGAGTTCGCCGGCCGCTTCCGCCTCGACCAGCGCTTCGACCTTGCCCATCACGCGCTGCGCCACCAGGATCTGGCCGGCCAGCGCTTCGCTGCACAGCCGGGCCGCGACATTGGTGACGTTGCCGATGGCGCCGTAATCCCAGCGCTCTTCGAAACCGATCGCGCCCAGGGTGGCGTAGCCCTCGGCGATGCCGATGCCCATGCCGAGGTCGTAGCCGCGCTTTTTCCAGCTACCGCCCAGCTCGGCGAAGCGCTGCTGCATTTCAAGCGCCATCTTCACCGCGCTCGCCGCGGGGTTCTCCAGCTTCACCGGGTCGTTGAAGAAGATCATGATGCCGTCGCCGGCGAAGCGCTCGAGCGTGCCCTGGTGCGCCATGATGAGGCGCCCCATCTCGGCGTGGTATTCGCGCAGCACGCCCATCACTTCCTCGGGGTCGGAGGTCTCGGTGAACGCGGTGAAGCCGCGCAGGTCGAGGAATACCACGGTGATCTCGCGGCGGTGGCTCTTCAGCGGGTCTTCGCCGCCGCCGCCGAGGATCAGGTCCGCGACCTGCGGTGACAGGAAGCGTTTCATCTTTCCGAGGCGCTCGAGTTCCGCGACGCCGGCCGTCACCCGCTGCTCGAGATTCACGTTCAGGTCGGTGAGCTGGTCGTAGAGCGCCTTGATGCGCAGCAGCGACTTCACGCGCGCGAGCAGCTCGGGCTGGTTGATGGGCTTGGTGAGGAAGTCGTCCGCGCCCGCCTCGATGCCCTTGATGCGCTCCTGCATCGGGTCGAGCGAGGTGACCATCACCACCGGCAGCAACGCATGCTTCGGATCGGCGCGGATGGCGCGGCACACTTCATAGCCGTTCATGCCGGGCATCATGACATCGAGCAGGACGATGTCGGGGCGATGCTCGGCGAGCTTGCGGAGTCCTTCCTCGCCGGAAGCGGCCGTCGCCAC
>JANNXB010000285.1:0-5733 GCA_031409355.1 Betaproteobacteria bacterium
CTGCAGATCGCGCGCAAGCGCGAGCGTCGCCTCGAAGTCGGCGTCGCTCTCGCCCGGGAAACCGACGATGAAATCGGAGGAGATGCTGATCCCCGGCTTCGCCTTGCGCAGCCGGCGGATGATCGAGCGGTATTCGAGCGAGGTGTAGCCGCGCTTCATTGCCGCCAGCACGCGGTCCGAGCCCGACTGGACCGGAAGATGGACGTGCGCGGCAAGCGCCGGCAGCGTCGCGTGCGCGTCAATCAGGCGCTGCGTGAATTCGCGCGGGTGCGAAGTGGTATAGCGGATGCGCTCGATGCCCTGGATTTCATTCACGTAATAGAGCAGTTCCGCGAAATCCGAGAGCGTGCCGTCGCGCATTTCGCCGATTGTCCCGCGCCAGGCGTTCACGTTCTGCCCGAGCAGCGTCACTTCCTTCACGCCCTGCGCCGCCAATCCCGCGATCTCGGCGACGACGTCGTCGAAGGGCCGCGAGATTTCCGGGCCGCGCGTGTAGGGCACCACGCAGAAGCTGCAGTACTTGCTGCAGCCTTCCATGATCGAAACGAAGGCGCTGGCCCCGTCGGCACGCGCCGGCGGCAGGTGATCGAACTTCTCGATTTCGGGGAAGCTCACGTCCACCTGCGGCAGGCCGCTCGCGCGGCGCCGCGCGAGGAGCTCGGGCAGGCGGTGCAGGGTCTGCGGCCCGAAGACGACGTCCACGTAAGGCGCGCGCTCGACGATGGCGCCGCCTTCCTGGCTCGCGACGCAGCCGCCGACCGCGATCATGAGGCGCGGATTGGCGCGCTTGAGATGCTGCACGCGGCCGAGGTCGGAGAACACCTTTTCCTGCGCTTTTTCGCGCACCGAGCAGGTGTTGAAGACGATGACATCGGCTTCCTCCGCGCTCGTGGCCGGCGCGAGGCCCTCGGTTGCGGCGAGTACGGCGGAAATTTTCTCCGAGTCGTACTCGTTCATCTGGCAGCCGAACGTGCGGATGTAAAGCTTTCCCGCCATGCTGTTACTTCTTCGCGTCGGGTTGCGCAGCTTCCTGCGGCGAGAGGATCCAGATGCGCCAGACCTGGCCCTGCGCATCTGGCATGTACTTGACGAGTACGCCGGCGGGCAGGGCGGCAGGCAGCACGATCATGTTGTTGGCATCGCGGATCTGCGCGCCCGCGGCGAGCACCGTCTTCTTGCCGTCGATCTCCACCGTCATGCCCTGCACGTGGCTCAAACTGGCGCGCTTGGCCTCCGCGGGGATGGTGCGCAGCTGCGCCTGCGCGGCGAACGCCGTGAAGCTGAAAAGCACAGTAGCCAGAAGGATGCGGATCATTGGGCCAGTGTACCGAAAAGGGGGTGGTGGCGAATCAGGGACTCGAACCCCGGACAAACGGATTATGATTCCGCTGCTCTAACCAGCTGAGCTAATTCGCCCCGGTGAAGAGGCCGAATTTTCGCCTAAATATGGCTTCGAGTCAAAGAGTTGAGGAATCTCCGCGCAGGTCGCCCGTATGACCCCCGACGAGCAGTTCGAGGTGGCCATCGCCGGCGGCGCGCTGGTGGGCGCGGCACTGGCGCGGGCGCTGCGCGGTGCGCGCGTGGCGCTCATCGCGCAGGAGCGGCATCCCGCACCCGCGCAGCCCAAGGGATTCGACAAGGGGTTCGACACGGGTTTCGATTCACGCGTCTATGCCGTGAGCCCGGGGAACGCGGCGTTCCTCTCGCAGCTCGGCGCATGGGGCGCGATTCCGGAAGCGCGCCGAACGCCGGTGCGCGCGATGCGCATCTACGGCGACGACGGCGCCTCGCTCATCGAGTTCGATGCGTATCGGACGGGGTGCAGCGAGCTTGCGTGGATCGTCGAAGATCGGGCGTTGCAGGAGGCCTTGTGGAGCGGGCTCGAAGGGCAGGAAGGTCTGCGCGTATTTTCCAGCGCGACCCTGCAGCAACTGGAATTTGCGCAAGCGCGCGCGTTGCTGTCGCTCGAGGATGGCCGCACGCTAAGCGCGCAACTGGTGGTTGGCGCCGACGGCGCGCGTTCGATGGTGCGGGAGAAGGCGGGGATCGCGGCCGACGGGCGCGAGTACGGCCAGCGCGCGGTGGTGGCGAACTTTGCCTGCGGCAAGCCGCATCGCGGCATCGCTTTTCAATGGTTCCAGGGAGGACAGAAAGGCGGCGCGGTGCTCGCGCTCCTGCCCCTGCCCGGCGACCATGTCTCGATGGTCTGGTCCACCACGGATGCCGAAGCGGCGCGGCTTGAGGCGCTGCCTGCCGAAGCGCTGGCGGCCGAAGTCGCCGCGGTCTCGCGCGAGTCCGTGGGGGAACTGTCGCTCGTCACCCCGCAGCGCGGTTTCGCGTTGCGGCGGCTGGCGGCGGGCCGGCTGATCGCGCCACGCGTTGCGCTCGCCGGAGATGCGGCGCACGTGATTCATCCGCTTGCAGGGCAAGGCGCCAACCTCGGCCTGCAGGATGCGCGCGCGCTGGCGGAGGTGCTGCGCTCGAGGGAACCCGGGCGCGATCCCGGTGATGAACGGCTGCTGCGCCGCTACGAACGGTCGCGCGCCGAGGATATACTGGCGATGCGTACCACCGTGCATGGCCTGTTCCGCCTGTTCGACGCCGGGGGAGCGGGAGTTTCGCGATTGCGAAACGCGGGATTGAACCTCGCGGACCGGATGCCGGTCCTAAAGAACCTGCTGATGCGCCACGCGATGGGCTGAAACCAAGGCTGAAACCGATGATGCGAATGTTCCTGATTGCTGCCGCGGTGCTGTACTCGTTCGCGGCGCTGGCTGGCGAGGCGGAAATCCGCCAGGTCCTGAAGATCAAGTTCCCCAATGTCAGGGTGGATGGCGTGCAGCCGGCGCCGATGCCCGGCCTGTTCGAAGTGCGCTTTCAGTCCCAGGAAGGGCCGCAGATCATCTACACCGACGCGATGGGGAATTTCTTCTTCGTGGAAGGCAGCATCATCGACGCGAAATCGGGCCGCAATCTCACCGAAGAGCGGATGCGCAAGCTCACCGCGATCGAATTCAATTCCCTGCCGCTAGAACTGGCCGTCAAGATCCAGCGCGGCGGCGGCAAGCGCGTGCTGGCGATGTTCACCGATCCCTACTGCCCGTATTGCCGCAGATTCGAGCAGACGCTGCTGCAGATGGACGACATCACCGTGTACGTGTTCATGTTTCCGGTGATCCGCCCCGATTACGCGGACCATTCCCGCGCGGTGTGGTGTTCGAAGGACCGCGTCAAGGCGTGGCTCGACCTCGCGGCCGCGGAGCGGCCGATCGTGCCCGAGGCGCCCGCGACCTGCGCCAATCCCGTCGACAAGGTGCTCGAGCTGGGCCGTTCCCTGCGCGTCACCGGCACGCCGACGCTCTTCTTCGCCAACGGCGAGCGCGCGGGCGGCGGCATGGAACTGGGCGCGATTCGCGCGAAGCTGGACGAGATCGCGAAGCAGCCGAGGCGCTGACGGCCTGCGCGCGGGCCACTCCTTCCTAGGGCCTAGGCTGCGCCAATTCGCGCGGCCAGAGGATCCACATGCGCCCCTGCTGGCGCATGCGCCCGGCGAGCGTGCCGGCATCGTTCCCCGTTCCCCAGAAGAAGTCGGCGCGCACCGCGCCGCGGATTGCGCCGCCTGTGTCCTGTGCGGCCACCAGGCGATTGAGCGGCTGGGCGGAAAGCGGCATCGTGGTGGCCAGAAACACCGGCGCTCCCAGGGGCACCGAGCGAGGATCCACCGCGATGCTGTGGCCGGCGGTCAGCGGCGCGCCCAGGGTGCCGACCGGGCCGCCCGCCGCCTCCGGCATTTCGCGGAAAAAGACGTAGCTCGGATTCGAGTCCAGGGCTTCGCGCAGCTTGCCCGGGTTGGCGGCGGCCCACGCCTTGATGCCCTGCATCGACGCGTTCTCCAGCGTCAGTTCGCGGCGATCGATGAGGTAGCGGCCCATGGACCGGTACGGGTGGCCGTTCTGGTCGGCGTAGCCCAGACGCAGGCGCTCGCCGCCGCCAAGCTCGATCTGGCCGGAGCCCTGGATCTGGAGAAAGAACAGATCCACCGCGTCCTCGACCCACGCCAGGATCGGCGCCCGAAAAGGAGCTTTTACTTCTATTTCGCCGCGTGACCAGTAAGGCAGCAGGCGCTTGCCTTCCAGGCGTCCTCGCAGGCGCATCCCCCTGAGATCCGGATTCACGCTCTCCAGGTCCACCGTCACCAGGTCGTCGGGTGCGCCGTAGACCGGATGGCGGAAGCGATCACTGCGCACGCGGCTGCCGGGCAGCACCGGTTCGTAGTATCCGGTAATCATTCCCTCGGCCGCACCGTCGGCCGACGTCACCGACCACGCGGAAAACGATGCTTCGATGAACTGGCGAGCGGCACCCTCGTTTGCCGGCGGTGCCGCGGCCAGAACGTCGCAGGTACGGCGCAGCGGATGGGACTGGGCGATGCGCGTGCAGCCTGCGCCGAAGGCGCGAACCCCAGGCGCGAACAGCGCGTCCTGCCAGCCCGGGATCGCGGCGAACGAAGTCTGCTGGTAACGGGCCTCGGCGCCGGTTTTCCCCGCCGGCGCCGGCGCCGGGCAGGCCTGGCATTCGGCGCAGGCGGGACAAGGCGGGAGCGGCGCAGGTGCGGACGCAGACTGCGGCGGCAGCTCGGCGCAGCCGGCAAAGACTAGAATCGCGATAACGGGCAACGTCAGGGGCAACGCAAAGGTACGAAGGATGTGGGTCATCTATCTTGAAATGGGCGTCGCGCTGACGCTGCTGATTCTAATCGTCTGGTGGACCTGGCCGGCGAAACGCCGGCCCGAGACGCCCAAGGACGAGAAGCGGAAGGAATAGAACCGCCATGAGCGAATCGGGCCGCAAAGAATCCCTGCGTGCGCGAGCGCACCATCTCCTCACGCGCGAAGAAGGCGGTTCCGGCGGGCACGCGCTTCGCACCGGCCTCGTACTGCTGATCGTCATCAGCGTCACCACCGCGGTCCTGAAATCCGTGCCTGCAATCGGGCGCGCGCACGGCGGCCTGCTCGACGCGGTGCTGCTGCTGAGCACCTTCGGTTTCGCGGTCGAGTATTTCCTGCGGATCTGGGTCGCAGCCGAGAATCCCGGCGCGCCGGGTGCGGCGCGCGAGAGGCTGCGCTACGTTTTTTCGCTGCCGGGGCTGGTGGATCTGGTCGCCGCGATCCCGTTCGCGCTGGCGCCGCGCGTCGGGCTGAACCTGGACTGGCTCGACATCGTGCCGATCTTCAAGCTGCTGCGCCATACCGCGGCGTTCCAGTTCATGGTGGAGGCGGTCTACAGCGAACGGCGCGTGCTGTGGAGCGCGGCAGTGCTGATGCTGGTGCTGCTCGTGTTCCAGTCGAGCCTCGTCTACTACTTCGAGCGTGAAGCCCAACCCGACAAATACGGCAGCATTCCGGAGGCGATGTGGTGGGGCATCGTGACGCTCACCACCGTGGGCTACGGTGATGTCACGCCGGTGACGCTGTGGGGCAAGATCGCGGGCGGCCTCACCGCGGTGATGGGCCTGTGCATGTTCGCGATTCCGGTGGGCATCATCGCCTCGGCCTTCATCGAAGCCGTGCGCCGGCGCGAATTCGTCGACACCTGGAACCTGGTGGCCAAGGTGCCGCTCTTCCGCACCCTGGATGCGGCGCGCATCGCGGCGGTGGCCGGCGTGTTGCGGGCGCGGCGGGCCGAGCGCGGCGAACGCCTGATCCGCAAGGGCGACCAGGCCGACTCGATGTA
>JANNXB010000286.1:0-6399 GCA_031409355.1 Betaproteobacteria bacterium
GCCGCGACCTGCCGCACCGCCTCCAGGTCGTTCAGCGGCACGCGCACGAAACCCTGCACCAGCGGCTCGAAGCCCGCCTGCACCTTGCGGCTGGCGGTGGCCGACAGCGTCGCGAGGGACCGTCCGTGGAACGCCTTCTCCATGACGATGATGGCCGGTTCCGCGATGCCGCGGTCATGGCCGTACTTGCGCGCCACCTTGATCGCGGCTTCGTTGGCCTCCAGCCCGGAATTGCAGAAGAACACCTCGTCCAGGCCGGTGATCGCGGCGAGGCGGTCGGCGGCCTGCTCCTGCAGCGGCATCTGGAACAGGTTGGAGCTGTGCATGATGCGCCCGACCTGTTCGGTGAGCGCGCGCACCAGCCTCGGGTGGTTGTGGCCGAGCGTGTTCACCGCGATGCCGGCGAGGGCGTCGAGGTACTTCTTGCCCGCTTCGTCCCACAGCCACACGCCCTGGCCTCGCACGAACGCGACCGGCTGGCGGGCGTAGGTGTTCATGACGTGGCTCATGGCGCTGCTCCTTTTCAAATGCAAAACGGCGGTCGAGAAACCGCCGTTTCGAGAATCCTATCAGGGCTTTAGAGTCTTGTGTAGGCTGGGCTGACTGGCGTGAGTATCCTCGGCTTGACTGGACATAGCCGCGAGGCTAGAGTATCTACATCGTAGATACCTGCGGAAATCGCCATGAAAACCAAGGCGCAGAAGTGGGGCAACAGCTTGGCCGTCCGTATCCCGCGCAATGTCGTCCAGGAAATCGGCCTAAAGCCCCAGGACACCCTGACCATCGAGGTACAGAAGGGCCGCATCGTGCTCGTGCCGGCGGAGAAGGCCGGCGAGATCCCGCGCTACCGTCTCGAAGATCTGGTGAAGAAAATCACCCGGAAAAATCGATATGAGGCGGTTGACTTCGGCCCGCCGGTCGGACGCGAGGTATTGTAGTGGCGCGCTACATACCGGAGCGTGGCGACGTGGTGTGGCTCGATTTCAGCCCCACCAAGGGGCACGAGCAATCGGGCCACCGGCCGGCGCTGGTGCTCTCGCCCTCGTCCTACAACGCCCGTAGCGGGCTCATGCTCTGCTGCCCGATCACGAGCCGGGTCAAGCCCTATCCTTTCGTGGTGCCGATCTTGGGTGACTCGAACGTCGCCGGCGCGGCGCTCGCCGATCAGCTGCGCAGCTTGGATTGGCAGGCGCGGAATATTGTGAAGAAGGGCCAGGTGGCCGAGCGCACGCTACGCGATGTCCTGGGCCGTGCCGCGGCGCTGCTCGGCTAGCCGATTCGTCGCAGGCCTCGTTCCTCTGTCGTCTTCAGCACCCGCACGCAGGGCTGGTAGCCCTCGTGCACGATGCCGTGCAGCTCGGTGCGCTTCTGCGAGCGCAGCAGGTTGGCGAGGTACTCGCTGACCTTGGGCGTGATCACCTGGCCCGGAACCAGCACCGGGATGCCGGGCGGGTAGGGCACGATGCCGTCGGCGCAGACGCGGTGCGCCAGCTTGCGGTTGACGCGTTCCTTGTCGTCGAACACCGGCACCAGCTCGCCACCGCAGTAATACGCGTCGCGCGGCAGGTAGCGCAGCTTCGTGAACGCGGGGATTTCGGGCGAGCGCACCAGGCGGCGCGGCGCGCGCTTTTCGCGCGAGATGCGCATCAGCGCGTCGTACAGGCGCGACACCTTGGAGCGCGTGGTGCCGATGGTGAGCAGCAGCGTGATGGTGTTGAAGGTGCTCTTCTCGATCTGGATGTTGTAGCGGTCGAACAGTTCCTTCTGCAGCTCGTCCACCGTGAAGCCGCAGCCCGAGACATCGATTGTGACCTTTGTCGGGTCGAGGCGGATGCCGTCACGCCGGACCGTCTCGGGGAGCAGGTCCTCGAGTTCTAGCACCCGGAAGGCGCGCGTTGTATTAATTAATTTTCTAATTTCAAAAGCCAGATCCAACGTGCGCTTTAGCAGCTTGTAGCCCTCCATCACGGCCTGCTTCCTCGCCACGTCCAGGCTCGCGATCAGGCCGTACTGCGGCGAGGTGGAGGTGTGCATG
Organism: Betaproteobacteria bacterium; assembly: GCA_031409355.1. GTDB lineage: Bacteria > Pseudomonadota > Gammaproteobacteria > Burkholderiales > SG8-39 > RBG-16-66-20. The sequence goes on from JANNXB010000286.1 coordinate 2,036, forward strand.
TTGAAGTTCTCTCGGAACAGGTGCTCGCGGAAATCCGGGTCGTTGACGTGGATCATCGAGGCCTGCGAGAAGGCGGAGAGCACCTTGTGCGTGGATTGCGTCGCGTAGTCCGCGCCGGCTTCCAGCGCCGTGGGCCTGAACTCCGGGTGGAACCGGGCGAAGCCGTACCAGGCTTCGTCGACGATGACCTTGATCCCCCTGGCGTGCGCCGCCTCGATGATCGGCGCGAGATCGTAGCGCAGGCCGTCGTAGGTGCAGGAGGTGAGGATGAGGGCCTGCGCGTCCGGATGTTTTTTTATTTCTTTCAACAAAGTACTTTTCGGCACCGGACCGTAGAGCCCGTATTTCCGGTTCAGCGCCGAATCGAGGTAGACCGGGTGCGCGCCGGAGAGCACCACGCCGTGGTGCACGCTCTTGTGGCAGTTGCGGTCGAGCAGCAGCTTCTCGCCCGGCGCGAGCAGCGTCTGGAAGATCACCTTGTTCGCGGTCGAGGTGCCGTTGGTGGCGAAGAACGTGCGCCGCGCGCCGAAGGCCTTGGCCGCCATCTGCTGCGCTTCGGCGATCACGCCGCGGGGCTCCATCAGCGAATCGAGCATCGGCACCGATACCGACAGGTCGGCATCGAACACGTGGTCGCCCATGAATTCGTAGAAATCGTTCACCCAGGGACTGCCGCGCAAGGACTCCCCGGAGGAGTGCCCGGGCGTGTGCCACTGGTCCTTCGCCATCCAGACGTAGGACTTTAGGGCGTCCGTGAAGGGCGTCTTCGCCTTCTCCTGGATCTGCGCGTTCAGGATGCGGTAGATGCCGCGGTAGTCACGTTCCTCGCGGTAGAAGTAGCCGTCCACTGCCTCGGTGAACAGCGCGTCGACGACGTCATCCTCCTTTTCCTGCGCGATCAGGATGTAGACGTCGAGCTCGGGCCGGAAACGGGTGATGCGCTGAACGAGTTCGAGCGCCGACATCTGGAGCTTTTTCTTGCCGTTGCTCTTCTTCAGACCGGGAAGGGAATAGAGCTTGTCGTCCACCAGCACGGCCTGGATGTCGCCGTCGGCTTCGATGGCGGCGAGCGCTTCGGTGGCGGTGGTGACGCCGCTGAAGGTGATGCCGAGGGGATTGTCGAGCGAACGGGCGGCCGCGTTCAGGCCCTTGACGATCTCGCGCAGCGAGAGCGGTTCGTCTTCAATTACGAGGATCCGGCTGAGGGGTTTTGACATGCCGGGTCAGTATAATTCCCCATGCCCGAGGCCCCGGCCGCCGAAGTCATTGTCGAGTTCATCATTCAGGGGGTGACGCTGGACGGTAAACCCTTCCGGCCGAGCGACTGGGCCGAGCGCCTGTGCGGCGTGATGTCCGCCTTCGGCGGCGACCACCGCATGCAGTACTCCCCTTACGTCCATCCGGTGACCGCTTCGGGGGTGCGCTGCGTCGTGGTGGATGTCCGGCTCGAGGAACTCGAGCCGATGGCCTACCGCTTCCTGCTTGGATTCGCCAAGGAAAACGAACTCAAGACGCGCGACGGGCGCGTCGCCGAACGGACCGAACTCGCCAAGGTGCTGCGTGTCGGTGATACGGACTAGGTCATTGCCTTGATGGCGTGGGCGAGGCGGCTCTTCTGGCGCGCGGCGGCATTGCGGTGCAGGACGCCCTTCGCGGCAACGCGGTCGATGGTCGCCTGCGATTTGACCAGCGCGGCGGCGGCGGCTTTCTTGTCGCCCGCGGCGATCGCTTTCTTCACATCCTTGATCGCGCTGCGCGCGGTGGTGCGCAGGCTCATGTTCTTGGCCCGCAGTCCAACGGCCTGGCGCGCGCGCTTGCGCGCGGATTTGATGTTTGCCATGTGCTTGTTCCCGCTTCAAAAAAGGCGCGAATTCTAGCATGAACCTGCTAAGGGCTCTGGCCACGGTGAGCAGCATGACCTTGCTGTCGAGAATCCTCGGCTACGTGCGGGATTTCTTCATCGCCCGGGTGTTCGGCGCGGGGCTCGCGACGGATGCGTTTTTCGTCGCCTTGCGCATTCCGAACCTGATGCGGCGCCTGTTCGCCGAAGGGGCGTTTTCCCAGGCCTTCGTGCCGATCCTGGCCGAAGTGCGCAACCGGGAAACCCCTGAGGACACCCGTGCGCTGGTTGACTGCGTCTCCACTGCGCTGTTCCTCGCGCTGCTGGTGGCAACCGCCGTCGGCATGGCCCTGGCGCCGCTGGTGGTCTACGTCTCGGCGCCGGGTTTCGCCGCAGAGCCCGGCAAATTCGAGCTGACAGTGGCGATGCTGCGCATCACCTTCCCTTACATCCTCTTCATCTCGCTGGTGGCGCTGGCCGCGGGCGTGCTCAATACCTGGAGCAAATTCGCGGTGCCGGCGTTCACGCCGGTGCTGCTGAATGTGTCGTTCATCGTCGGTGCGGCGTTCTTCGCCGAGCGCTTCGACCCGCCGGTGCTGGTGCTCGCCTGGGCGGTGTTCATCGGCGGTTTGCTGCAGCTGGCGTTCCAGCTGCCGTTCCTGTGGAAGATCGGCATGCTGCCGCGTTGGCGCTTCAACCTGAAGCATCCCGGCGTCGCGCGCGTGCTGAAACTCATGGCGCCCGCGGTGTTCGGGGTGTCGGTGAGCCAGGTTTCGCTCCTGATCAACACCATCTTCGCGTCCTTCCTCGTCACCGGCAGCGTTTCCTGGCTGTACTACGCCGACCGGCTGATGGAGTTTCCCGCCGGCTTGCTCGGCGTGGCCCTCGGAACGATCCTCCTGCCCAGCCTGTCGAAGCACCATGCGGGCGGCGCAACCGCGGAGTACAGCAAGCTCCTCGACTGGGGGTTGCGCTTGACCCTGCTCCTCGCGCTGCCGGCGGCGGCGGCCCTCGCGGTGCTCGCGATGCCGCTGATCGCGGCGCTGTTCCACTACGGCCGGTTCAGCGCCGAAGATGCCTGGATGACGCGCGAGGCGCTGGTCGCCTACAGCCTGGGGCTGGTCGGAATGATCCTGGTGAAAATCCTCGCGCCCGGTTTCTATGCGCGGCAGAACGTGGCGACGCCGGTGAAGATCGGCCTGGTGACGCTGGCCGCGACGCAGCTGATGAACCTCGCGTTCATCGTCCCCCTGAAGCACGCCGGCCTTGCGCTCGCGATCGGCCTGGGCGCTTGCTTGAATGCTTTTTTGCTTTTCATGTTTTTAAGGAAACAACAAATTTATTCGCCTGAGCCGGGCTGGCTGGTCTTCATGCTCAAGGTGGTTTTTTCGGTGCTTGTGATGGCGGCAGCGCTCGCAGCCGCGATGGGCCCGAACGCGGACTGGCTGGCGGCGGGCTGGCAGTGGAAGACCGGCATGCTTGCCGGCCTCGTGGCGCTGGGATTCGCCATCTACGGCGCCTGCCTGTTCGCTTTCGGATTCCGGCCGCGCCATTTCTTCATCCGGGGCGCCGAATGAGCGCGGGGCTTGAGCCGTTCGTCGAGCTCGTCACGCGCCAGGACGAGAGGATCGACCTGGCGCGGGCCTGCCTGCAGATCGCGGAAGATGCCTATCCCGGGCTGGACGTCGACGGTTACGTCGGCGAGCTGGATCGCTTCGCGAAGCGGCTGCGCGAGCGCTTCGCGCCCGAGGCCGTCGCCGAAGACCGGATCATCGCGCTAAACGAATTCCTGTTCGACGACCTGGGCTTTGGCGGCAACACCCATGACTACTACGACCCGCGCAATTCCTACCTGAACGAAGTCATTGACCGGCGCACCGGGATTCCCATCACGCTGTCGGTGCTCTACATGGAGATCGGCCGCCGCATCGGCCTGCCGTTCGAGGGCGTGTCCTTCCCGGGACATTTCCTGGTGCGCTTGCCGCTGCGCGGCGGCAGGCTGGTGCTGGACCCGTTTTCCGGCGGCGTGCCCCAGCCCGAGGCCGAATTGCGGGACCGGCTCAAGCGCGTCATCCCGCGCGAGGCACTGGGCGGAGTGCCGGTGGCTGAACTGCCGCTGGACCAGTTTCTCGAGCCCGCCAGCAACCGACAGATCCTCGCGCGGCTGCTACGCAACCTGAAGGGTGTCTACCGCGAGAAAGACCAGCCCGAGCGGCTCCTGGCGGTGCTCAACCGGATGATCGTGGTGGCGCCGGAGGCGGCCGCCGAACTGCGCGACCGGGGCTTCGTCTACCAGCGGCTGGAATGCTGGCGCCCGGCGCTCCAGGACCTGGCCGAGTACCTGCAGCGCGAGCCCGATGCGGCGGACCAGGACGATGTAAGAGCGAAACTGGTGGACCTCACCCTGCGCTGCGCGCGCCTGAATTAGAGCTAGAATTCCTTTTCGGACCGCTCTCGCGCGTCCACCGATTGAATCAACCAAGAGGAAGGGATACATGAAGCGCAGATCATTTCTGAAGAAGGC
>JANNXB010000287.1:0-1995 GCA_031409355.1 Betaproteobacteria bacterium
GGCGCGGACCAAGTCGAGCAACCAATGGTTGCAGCGCCACGTGAAAGACCCTTTCGTGCGCAAGGCGCGGGCGGACGGCTACCGCTCGCGCGCGGCGTACAAGCTGATCGAGATCAACAACAAGGAACGATTCCTGGTTCCGGGGTCCAAGGTGGTGGACCTCGGGGGAGCGCCCGGCGGTTGGGCGCAGGTGGCGGCCCAGAAGGTCGCTCCCGGCGGCAAGGTAATCGCGGTTGATCTGCTGGAAATCGCCCCCATCTCCAACGTAACCATCCTGCGCGGGGATTGCCGGGAGCCGGCGATCCAGGCGCAGCTGGCGGCGGGGCTGGGAGGGGCAAAGGCGGACGTGGTGCTGTCCGACCTGTCTCCCAACATCTCCGGCATCGCCTCGGCGGACCAGGCGCGGGCCGCGGAGTTGGTCCAGATGGCGATGGGTTTCTGCCGGGAACGGTTGCAGAAGGAGGGTGTTTTCCTGGTCAAAGTGTTCCAAGGCGCGGAATTCGCCGGCCTGCTGAAGGAGCTTAAGGGTGTGTTCAGGGAAGTGCGCACGGTAAAGCCTGCGGCGTCACGTGAAGAATCACGCGAAACGTACCTGCTCGCGCGCGGCCTGAAGGGAATACAATAGCGGTCCAATGAAGGAGCAAGTACTTGAATAACATGCTGAAAAACCTTGTCATCTGGCTGGTCATCGGACTGGTGCTGATGACGGTGTTCAACCAGTTCAACACACGCCAGACGGCGCGCTCGCCGATGGAGTACTCGCAATTTCTCGACGAGGTGAAGGCCGGCCGCATCGCCAAGGTGACGATCGAAGGCCGCCAGCTCAAGGCCACGACCACCGAAGGCAAGAGCGTGGTGAGCTACTCGCCCGGCGACATCTGGCTGGTTTCCGACCTGCTCAAGTACGGCGTCAAGGTCGAGGCCAAGCCCGAGGAGGAACCGTCGCTTCTCGTGAACATCTTCGTGTCATGGTTCCCGATGCTGCTGTTGATCGGCGTCTGGATCTTCTTCATGCGCCAGATGCAGGGCGGCGGGCGCGGCGGCGCGTTCAGCTTCGGCAAGTCCAAGGCCCGGCTGCTGGACGAATCCAGCAACACCGTGACCTTCGGCGACGTCGCCGGCTGCGAGGAAGCGAAGGAAGAGGTCTCCGAACTGGTGGACTTCCTGCGCGACCCCACCAAGTTCCAGAAGCTGGGCGGGCGCATCCCGCGCGGCGTGCTCCTGGTCGGCAATCCCGGAACCGGCAAGACCCTGCTTGCGCGCGCCATCGCGGGCGAGGCGAAAGTGCCTTTCTTCTCTATTTCGGGCTCGGACTTCGTCGAGATGTTCGTCGGCGTGGGCGCGGCCCGCGTGCGCGACATGTTCGAGCAGGCGAAAAAGCAAGCGCCCTGCATCGTGTTCATCGACGAGATCGACGCGGTCGGCCGCCAGCGCGGCGCCGGCCTGGGCGGCGGCAACGACGAGCGCGAGCAGACGCTAAACCAGTTGTTGGTGGAAATGGACGGTTTCGAAGGCGCCATGGGCGTGATCGTGATCGCCGCGACCAACCGCCCCGACGTGCTCGATCCGGCGCTGATGCGTCCGGGCCGCTTCGACCGCCAGGTGGTGGTGCCGCTGCCCGACATCCGCGGCCGCGAGCAGATACTCCTGGTGCACATGAGGAAGGTGCCTCTCGCGCCCGACGTCAAAGCCGACATCATCGCGCGCGGCACGCCGGGTTTTTCGGGTGCGGACCTTGCCAACCTCGTCAACGAGGCGGCGCTGTTCGCCGCCCGCAAGAGCAAGCGCCTGGTGGACATGGAGGATTTCGAGAAGGCGAAGGACAAGGTCATCATGGGGGCCGAGCGCCGCTCGATGGTGATGCCGGAGGAAGAGCGCAGGAACACCGCCTACCACGAGTCGGGCCATGCGCTGGTCGCCACGCTGCTGCCGAAGACCGATCCGGTGCACAAGGTGACGATCATTCCGCGCGGCCGCGCGCTGGGCGTCACCATG
>JANNXB010000288.1:0-1636 GCA_031409355.1 Betaproteobacteria bacterium
TTCTCGATCTCAAGATGACGCAGACGTCTGACATCGGCGGGCTGCAATTCACCGAAACGGCGCCTCCAAGTGTAGATCGCCTGGGCGCTGACCTTGTGTTTCCTGGCGACCTCGGGAACGGGAGCCTTATCGGCCTCCCGCAGGATCGCGACCATCTGCTCTTCAGTAAAACGACTCTTCTTCATGGGCTCCTCGCTGGTAGGCGGGAGCCATTCTCTCAAGTTACGATTGGTCCTAAGAACCTGGGCAGGTCACGCGGTTCGCGCTTTCTCAGCTTTTCGTACTCTTGCCATAGTTCCACCGCCTTCTTGATGTCCGCGTCTTCCTGGATGCGCGCCCGGGCCTGACGGTCCCGCAGCCCCGAAAGCCATTCGGTGAAGGGTTCGCGGCCTTGGGGGGGCGATAACGCCTGATCTCGAACACGGGTGGTCACTGTGTCTTATACGTTACAAAAAGCCAAAGACAATTGCGACGAATTTGTGTCGTGAATGGCCCGGAATCGGGCAATTTCAGGCTACAGGTTCTTGAAGTGGAACCTGGCCTTTTCGAACGCGTCCTGCATGGTCTTGCGTGCTTCGTCGGCGCCGCGGGCAATCTCCTGCCAGGCGTCCGTCGAGGCGCCTTTCAGCAATTCCATTCTAAAAACCAGGTCGTCAGCGCGGCTCTTCATGATGCCTACCTGCTTTTCCAGTTCGATTTTCGCGTCAGCCGTCGCCTCCCGGCTCGCCGCTTCCCACGTCGCCAACTGGTTGTTCCATTGATCTAGCTGCGCTTTCAGTTTCTCCACGTATTCGTCGCGATTGTTCACCGGGGACTCCTCCATTGCGCTACTCGAATATCCTAGCACCCGAGTTAAAATTGCACATGAACGCACCCGAAATCCAATTCGATCCCGCTTCCGCCCGTTTCGGCTCTTCCCGCTCGCAAAAGCGCCTGGAAGACGACCGGCTGCTGGTTGGCAAGGGCCTCTACAGCGACGACCGCGACCTGCCGGGCCAGGCCTGGATGGTGGTGCTGCGTTCGCCGCATGCACACGCGCGCATTGCTTCCGTGGATGCGTCGGAGGCGAAGAAGGCGCCGGGGGTCGTCGCGGTCTATACCGCCGCCGAGATGAAGGCCGATGGCCTCGGACACATTCCGAATCCGCCGCTTTTCAAGCGCCCCGACGGCGAACCAATGGGCGCGCCGCCGCGAACGCTGCTCGCCGATGGTGTCGCTTTCTATGCCGGCCACCCGGTGGCCGCGATATTCGCGGAGACGCGGGTCCAGGCGATGGACGCGGCCGAGCTGATCGCGATCGATTACGAGGAACTGCCCTGCGTGGTGCATCCGGCGAAGGCGATCGAGGCCGGCGCGCCGCAGATCTGGGCCGAGGCGCCTGGAAACATTTCCGCGCAGGTGCGTGTCGGAGACGCTGCCGCGGTGGCGCAGGCGATGGCGAAGGCGGCGCATGTCACGGAGCTGTCGCTGCACAACCAGCGCGTGGCGGCGATGCCGCTCGAACCGCGCTGCGCGCTTGCCAAGTACGAGGGCGAGCGCTGGACGCTGTATACGCAAACGCAGCAGCCGACCGGAACGCGCGATTCGCTCGCGGCCGTGTTCAAGGCGAAGCCCGAGCAATTCCGCGTCGTGGTGG
>JANNXB010000289.1:0-2352 GCA_031409355.1 Betaproteobacteria bacterium
CTATTCCTGGCGCGACTACGGCAACCGCGTCGGCGCCTGGCGCTGCCTCGAACTGTTCGACCAGCTGAAACTCCCCGCCGCGGCGATCATCAACACCGCGCTCTACGACTACTGCCCGGAACTGATTGAAGCCTGTGTAAAGCGCGGCGACGAGTTGGTGGGGCATGGGCACACCAACTCCGAGCGGCAAAGCGATTTGAGTGAAGTTGAAGAAAAAAAGCTTTTGGAATACTGCCGGGACAAGATAAAAAAATCCTCAAAACAAACCCCCTCCGGCTGGCTTAGTCCCTGGATTTCCGAAAGCGGCGTCACACCCGACCTGCTCGCCGAAACCGGCTACCGCTACACGCTCAACTGGTGTCACGACGACCAGCCGGTGAAGCTTTCGACGCGCTCCGGAAAAAGCCTGTGGTCGATTCCGTACCCCCAGGAGCTGAACGACATCCCGATGATCGTCGCGCGGCAGATGGACGCCAGCGACTTCGCCGACATGATCGTCGACAACTTCGACGAAATGCTGCGCCAGAGCGCCGAGCAGCCGCTCGTCATGGGCATCGCGCTGCATCCCTACCTCGTCGGCCAGCCTTACCGGCTGCGCCACCTGCGCCGCGCGCTGCAGCACATGAAGAAGAAACCGAAGAAAGTCTGGTTCACCACGCCGGGCGCGATCTGCGATGTCGTGGAAAATCGGGGTCAGAGCCCGATATAAATCCAGTTAGCTGCTTTTTTTCCGTGAACTTAGAAATGACGCGACGCGCCGGTTCGGCACGCCCGATTCGTAGGAACGCGAGAATTCGTCGATGCTGACCTCGATGCTCTCGTAGAGCGGCGCTTCTTCCCACAGCTTGCAGAGGCGCTTCTGCGCGCGAATCGCGGCGGGTTCGCCGGCGAGGATCGCGTCCAGCGCATGGTTCACGGTTTGATCGAGATTTTCCCTGCTGGAAAGCTTTTCGATCAAACCCCAGACAAGAGCCTCGGCTGCGCCGATCGTCTCGCCGGTCATCACCAGCCAGCGCGCGCGGCCCGCGCCGATGAGGCGCGGCAGCACCGCGGCCTCGACCACAGAGGGAATCCCGAGCCGCACCTCGGGCATGCCGAAGGCCGCCGTATCGGCGGCGATGCGCAGGTCGCAGCAGGCCGCGAGCTCGAGCCCTCCGCCTAGGCACCAGCCGTTGATGCGCGCTATCACCGGCACCGGGCAATCGCGCACCGCCGCGCAGGCGTTGTGGATCAGGGTAATGAATTCGCGCGCGGACTTCGGATTCAGCGAGCCCAGCGTCTCCAGGTCGGCACCGCCGATGAAGGCCTTTTCGCCCGCGCCGGTGACAACGATGGCGCGCAGGGATGTGTTTGCCTTTACTTCTTCAATTGCCTTAACAAATTCCTTAAGCGAAGTGCGGGAAAGAATATTCAATTTCGCCGGGTTGTCGATCGTGATGCGCGCGACCAGCCCGCCGGGGCGCGTTTCCAGCTCGGTGCGGATCATGCGGCGCGCTTCTTGAGGAGTTCGGACACCGCAAGCTCCAGCTTGCGCGCGTCGGCGTCGAACTTGCGGATGCCGTCGGAGAGTTTCTCGACCGCCATGGCGTCCGAGTTGTGGTGCCAGAGGAAAGCTTTCTGGTCGAAAGGCGTTTTTTCGATCGAAAGTTTTTTGGCGTTTTCAACCGTGAGTTTTGGAGAAAATTCACCTTCAATCAAGGAAAGCTTCTGCAGGAGATCCGGTGCGATCGTCAGAAGGTCGCAACCCGCGAGCGCCATGATCTGCTCGGTCTTCCTGAAGCTCGCGCCCATCACCTGCGTCGCGTAGCCGTGTTTCTTGTAGTAGTTGTAGATCTTCGTCACCGAGGCGACGCCGGGATCATCGCTCACGGGGATGTCGTCCACCTTGCGCGCGGCCTTGTGCCAGTCGTAGATGCGGCCGACGAAGGGCGAGATCAGCGTCACGCCGGCGTCGGCGCAGGCCACGGCCTGGGCGAAGGAAAAGAGCAGGGTCATGTTGCAGTGGATGCCCTCGCGCTCCAGGCGTTCGGCGGCGCGGATGCCTTCCCAGGTGCTGGCGAGCTTGATCAGCACGCGGTCGCGCCGGATTTCGTTCGACTCGTACAGGGCAATCAGCTGCCGCGCCTTGCGGATGGAGGCTTCCTCGTCGAACGACAGGCGCGCATCCACCTCGGTCGAGACGCGCCCGGGGATGAGCTTCAGGATTTCGCAGCCGAAAGCCACGAAAAGGCGGTCCAGGGTGCGCTCCACGTCGCTATCCATCGACGCTTCGACGATGGCCCGGTAGCGCGGGTCCTGCGCAGCGGAGAGCAGGATGGAGGGATTAGTCGTTGTGTCCTGCGGGCGCCACTT
>JANNXB010000290.1:0-1510 GCA_031409355.1 Betaproteobacteria bacterium
ACGCTCTTCTGCGGCAGCGCGGCCGCGCAGCAGGAAGTCCGTTTCTGGCACGCGATGAGCGGCGCGCGCGGCGGCGAGCTCGAAGCGCTGGTGCAGCGCTTCAACGCTTCGCAGAAGGAATACCGCGTCCTCGCCGAGCACAAGGGCGGCTACGAAGAGGTGATGATCGGCGCCCTGGCCGCGCAGCGCGCCGGCGACGGGCCGCACCTGGTCCAGGTCTACGAGGTCGGCACCGCGCAGATGATGGCCGCCAAGAGCGCGGTGAAACCGGTTTGGCAGGTGATGGCCGAGAACGGCGAGCGCCTGGACGAAAGACTGATCCTGCCGGCGGTGGCGAGTTACTTCTCCGACAACGGCGGCCACCTGATGGCGCTGCCCTTCAACGTCTCGACGCCGATCCTGTTCTACAACAAGGACCTGTTCCGCAAGGCCGGCCTCGACCCGGAGAATCCGCCCAAGACCTGGTACGAGATGCCCAAGGCGATGGGCGCGCTGGTCGCCGCGGGGCAGGAATGCGTCTACACCACGGTGTGGCCCTCGTGGGTGCTGATCGAAAACATGAGCGCCTGGCACAACCAGGATTTCGCCTCGAAGGACAACGGCCTGGGCGGCCTGGACGCGAAGCTGCTTTTCAACACGCACCTCATGGTGCGTCACGTGTCCATGCTTTCGTCCTGGGCACGGGCCGGATACTTCACCTACAGCGGGCGGCGCATCGAGGGCGAGCGGCGCTTCGAGAAGGGCGAGTGCGCGATGGTCACCGCCTCGTCGTCGAGCTACGCCGACCTGCGGCGCGTGGCGAAGTTCGATTTCGGCGCCGCGCAGCTGCCGCACTACGACGACATCAAGGGCGCGCCGCACCACTCGATGATCGGCGGCGCCGGCCTGTGGGTGATGGCCGGCAAGAAAAGCACCGAGTACCGCGGCGCGGCCAAATTCCTCGGCTGGCTGGCGCGCCCCGACATCCAGGCCGAGTGGCACCAGCGCACCGGTTACGTGCCGGTCACCCGCGCCGCCCACGATCTGACCGCGAAATCAGGTTTCTACCGCGCCAACCCGGGGCACGAGATCGCGGCCCGGCAGCTGCTGCTGAACAACCCGACGCGCGAGTCGCGCGGCATCCGCCTGGGCGAGTTCCAGCAGATCCGCGCGATCCTCGAGGAAGAGCTGGAGGGGGTCTGGGACGGCAAGGTGCCGCCCAAGCTCGCGCTTGACCGCGCCGCCGAGCGCGGCGACCTGCTGCTGCGCAGGTTCGAGAAAGAGCACCGCGGCGGCGCCGAGGCAGCGAAATCCGAGAGAACCCCCCGGAAGAAGTAATAATTCTGTAGTATTTCCGAAATAAGGTGAACGTAGACTCGCCCGTCCCAATACGACACGAACCACAGGAGACTCCAATGCGATTCAAACACTTAGTCGTTGCGCTGGCTGCAGCGGGACTGTATTCCACCGGCGCCCAGGCCCAGACCGAAATCCAATGGTGGCATTCGATGGGCGGCGCGCTCGGCGAAGC
>JANNXB010000291.1:0-3726 GCA_031409355.1 Betaproteobacteria bacterium
GTTGGTCTGCGAACGCGCGCTCCAGCCCAGGCTGCGGATGAAGGCCGCCACCACGCCACAGATTTCCCCGCCACGCATGTAGGCGCGCATGGATTGCGCACCCGAGATCCAGTCGTCGCCGGAGGCGCCCTCCATGGTCTCGAACCCCTGGTCCACCAGCATCACCACCGCGCTGCGGTGATACATCTCGATCGGTGTGCCGTCGTCCTGGTGCGAGTACCAGACATAGCGCTTGGCCTCGCAGGCTCCTGCCATGTCGGCGCCGAGGTAATACATCAGCGATTTGATGCCGCGCGCATTTGCCGCCGGATCGTTCGAATGTTTTCCCTTTTCCGGAAAAACAGCACCATTCTGCAGCAGCACCATCGCACGGATGAGCTTCACGTATGCATCGGCGATCGGCGTTTTGTAGGCGAAACGCCAACGCTCGCGCTGTGCCTTCTCGCCCAGGTCGCCGTTCAGCGCGCGCGTGAAGAAATTGGCGCGCTTGGGCACGCGCGGCACTTCGTCATCGAGGATCAGCGTCGTCGTCTGCGGCGTGCGCTTGAGCTTTTCCATCGGAAAGCGGCTGCCGTCGGATGGCCGGCGCGCTGCAAACCAGCGTTCCCACCAGGTCTCGCCGCCGTCGGCGCCGAACCACCAGCCCAGGCCGCCGTCGAAGAGGCCTCCCCTTCCGGCAAGCGGCCGGTCTGCGGCTAGCGGCTCCGAGGTCGTGACGATGCAAGATGCATATCGCCTGCCGATGAAGGGCGCCGCAAGATCCGGGTACGCAAGCCCTGCACATCGAAGAATCACAGCATGCGAGACATCGGTCCGGTCCCGCGTGTGCGCGGTGGCGGAGATGCCCAGCCGCCGCAGGAACGCGGCCGATATCAGCGCGATCTCGGCGGCGCGCAACAGCGCGCAGTCGTATTCGCTGCCGCGCACCCAGTCCGCGGCGAGGTTATCCAGCTCGGGATCGCGGCCGAACTCGACCAGGATCGCGAGCGCGTGGCGATGGCCTGCGGCCGGCGCCCCGAGCCACGCCGCCTCCGGAATCTCGCAGCAGCCGGCGAACGAGGCATTCAGGAAGTAGCAGTTTGCCTTCAGCTCGTTCGCGAGCCGCGCCGGCTCGCCCGGGTATGGCGCGCGCTCCGCGGCCGGCGGCTCGGCGCGGAACTGCTCGAACAGGGCGATGTACTCGTTGACGATGCGGCCAAGCGGGGTCGCGCTTGGCGGCGGAAACGTGTCACGGACCGAGGAAACTTCGGGCATCACCACGGCGCGGCGGATGCGTTCGAGCGGAAACGGTCCGAGATGGACAGGGCGGTCGCGGTTGGAAAACAACCTCATGCAGATGCGCTCAGAACTTCCGGATGCGCGGCGGCTCGAGCGTGCGCGCGACGATGTTGCCAAGCAGCTCCACGACCGCGGCGTTCGATTCGGCCGGAATGCCGTCGCACCACGGAATACGCCCGCCACCGCCACCGTCCACCAGTCCCAGCCCGACGCCGACCTGGTGCAAGGCGATTTCTTCCGCTGCCGTATGGCAAAGGCTGACATCGCCCTTGAGCATCGCCAGCGCCGCGAGCACGCCGTAGGCGCCCAGGTTCGACGTGGAGGCAACCACCAGTTGCGTCGTCTCCACCGTTGAAAAAATCCCGCCGCCGCCGTCGGTCTTGTCCTTCTGCGAGAACTCCGGCAGGCGTTCTTCCAGCCGCTTGCGCACGCGTCCGAAGCCGATCTCGTTGCCGCCGTCGCCGATCCCGATGGTGATCTTGCCTCGCTCCAGCGCGCCGCGGAATGCGCGGTCGACATTGCAGCGGAATGCGTCTCTGCATGTGCCATTCACCCCGTGCAGTTTGCCGTGGATGTTTCCACCGAGGCGTTCGATGCCGACGAGCACGTCGTGCTCCGCGGCCATTGCATCCTGCTGTGCCGCGTCGCGCATGCGCAGCACGGTAACCGGCACATCGAGGCCGCGACGCTCGAGGAGCGCCACGATCGGCGGCGCGCAGGCTGCGTCCGTGTAGATCTTCACGCGGTGCCCGGTCGCCACCAATCCTCCGGCGAGCACGGTCGAGCCGAACGGCCCGTCGTTTTCCCCCAGAGGCATGTGCTCGGGTACCGCTGCGCCAGTCACGATTCCGATCGATGCGACCGGGCGCGCGAGCAGGCGCGCCGCCGCCAGCACCATCGGGCCGTCAGAAATGGCTCGCGCCTCCTCGTACAAGGGCCACTTGAACCCGCGCGGCAGACCCTTGCGCCGCATTTCGATGCACAGCAGACGATCCATGTTCTCCGCGGCGATCTCCATTACCGTCTCCCTTGTCCCGTTGATTGAAATGCCGGATCTCCGCCGGCGAGGTGGCATACCGCGAACCCGCCCGCGGGATCGTCAACACGGGGCGGCTCATCGCCCGAACAGCGCGCGATCGCGGCCGGACAGCGCGGATGAAACCTGCATCCCGACGGCACGGCCAGCGGCGACGGAACATCTCCCCCGAGAGGCTCCCGCCTCGCGCTGCGCGCGCGCGCCGGGTCGGCGATGGGCGTCGAAGCGAGGAGCGCGCGCGTATAGGGATGCGCGGGCGCGTCAAAGACGCGCGCGGTCGGTCCTTCCTCCACCAGCCGCCCGAGGTACATCACGGCAACCCGGTCTGCAAAAGAGCGCACGACGGTGAGATCGTGCGTGATGAAGAGCATTGCCAGTCCGAGATCCCGCTGCAGGCGCGCGAGCAGCGACAGCAGCTGCGCGCGTATCGAAATGTCGAGCGCCGATACCGCTTCGTCGGCGACGAGCAGCCGCGGTCGCGGCGCAATGGCGCGCGCAATCCCGATGCGCTGGCGCTGCCCGCCCGAGAATTCATGGGGATAGCGGTCCATCGCCGATTGCGGCAGGCCCACCAGTGCCAGCAATCGCCCGATCTCCGCGCGAATGTCCCGCGCCGGCACGACCGAGTGAATGCGCAATGGCTGCTCCAGCGTCGCGAACACCGTCTTGCGGGGATTGAGCGAATCGTAGGGATCCTGAAACACCATCTGCACCGCTGCACGGGTGCCGGATCCGAGCGATGCAGGAAATCCGGTGACGTCCTGCCCGTCGAGCCGCACGCGGCCGGCGCGCGGCGCCACCAGCCCGCTTACCGTCCGTGCGAGCGAGGTCTTGCCGCATCCGCTTTCCCCCACCAGGGCCAATACTTCGCCGTGCCGCACCGTCAGGCTGACGCCATCCACTGCCACCAGTTCCGTCGGGCGGCGCCAGAGCGACCCGCTGCGGACCGCGTACGAAACGACCAGGTCCTCTACGCCGAGCAAAGCTGCCTTTGCGCCGGTCATGGAGCAGCCAGCCAGCATCGCGACGAGCGAGTTCCCGTAACAGTCGCGGCAGGCGCGTCAGACCTGCAGCGCGCGAGCGCCTGGCCGCAACGCGGGTGAAAGCGGCAACCGGACGGCGGCGAAGCAAGATCGGGCGGCTGGCCCTCGATGGTGATGAACTGCTCGCTGCGCCGTTCCGTGCTGAGCGTCGAGCGTAGCAACGCCTGCGTGTACGGATGCGAAGGCGCGGAAAACAGCGAGGCCGTGTCCGCTGATTCCACGATCTGGCCGGCGTACATCACGTTCACGCGATCGCAGAATTCGGCCACCAGGCCGAGATCGTGCGTGATCAGCACCAGGGCGCTGCCCAGTTCGCGCCGCAGGTCCGCGAGCAGCCGCATGATCTGCGCCTGGATGGTGACATCGAGC
>JANNXB010000292.1:0-3571 GCA_031409355.1 Betaproteobacteria bacterium
GAGCGGCGCTGGATCGCGCCGGCCGACTTCGCCGAGGTGCTTGCGCTGTGCCAGTTCCTGCCGGGGCCGAACGTCGGCAACGTGTCGGTGGTGCTGGGGCGGCGCTGGTTCGGGCCGCTGGGTTCGGTCGTCGCGTTTGCCGGCCTCATGGCCCTGCCGCTGGTCTGGGTGTTCTGCCTGGCGCTGCTGTACGCGGATTTCTCCTCCAACCCGGGCGTGAGGGCGGTGATGACCGGTGTCGGCATCGCGGGCGGCGGCCTGTTCATCGGCACCGCGTTCAAGCTCGCGAAGCCGCTGGTGCACAAGCCCTGGGCCATGGCGCTTGCCGCATCCTGCTTCGGCTTCATCGCCATCGGCCGCGTGTCGCTGTTCGCGGTGCTGCCGGTGGCGATGCTGCTTAGCTGGCTCGGCGCGCGCAGGGGTTTGATCTGATTTCCCAGCTCGCACTTTATTTCGCGCTGCTCTCGGTGGTCTCCGTCGGCGGCATCCCCTCGGTGATGCCGGAAATGCAGCGCCTGGTGGTCGACGTGCAGGGCTGGATGAGCGCGGCGGAATTCACCCAGCTCTTCGCCATCGCGCAGGCCGCGCCCGGACCGAACGTGCTGGTGACGGCGTTGATCGGCTGGAAGGTCGCCGGCATCGCGGGCGGCCTGGTCTCACTGGGCGCCTTCTGCGGGCCGGCCGCCGTGCTCGCCTATTCGCTCGGCGGCATCTGGGACCGGATGCGCGACGCGCCCTGGCGCAAGGACTTCCAGCGCGCGCTGCTGCCGATCAGCGTCGGCTTCATCGTCTCAGGCGGCTTCATCCTCGCCACGCCGCAGGGCGTGACCTGGCAGAGCGCGCTCATCGCTGGAGCCAGCGCTGTGTTGCTTTACGCAACCCGCTTCAACCCGTTGTGGGTCCTGGCAGGCGGCGGCGTGCTGGGCTATTTCCTTTTCTGATCGGGAGTCTGCGATGGCGGCTGCGGTGTATGCGCTCAACCTTTTCAACGTCGCGGACCGCGATGCCTACATGGCCTACTCGCGCCGCTCCGCGAAGGAGGTCCAGGCCCACGGCGGCAAGGTCGTCGCACTGGGCAAGTTCCGCGAGTCGGCCGCGGGCGAGATCAAGCCGCGCGGCGTGATGATTCTCGTCGAATGGGAATCGAAAGCGGCCTTCGACGGCTACTGCAGCGATCCGAAGATCGCCGACCTGCACCCGCACCGCGAAAAGGGCGCCAGCGACTACATCTGGCACCTTTTCGACAAGCTCGAAGACCTGCGCCCGATCCTGAAATAGTTCGTCGCCCCCGCGAAAGCGGGGGCCCAGGTTTTACAACGCCTTCTTCCAGAAATGCCGCTCGCGCGACGCGAGCAGTGGCACCGCGTTGGCGAGATACTTCTTGAAGGAATTGCCCGCCTGGTGCGTCTCGAAGGCCTTCTGGTCGTCGTAAACCTCGAACAACATCAGGGAAGTGTTGTCGTCCGGATCCACCAGCACCTCGAACTGCCGGCAGCCCGGCTCGCTGCGCGCTGCCCGGGCGTTTTCAATGACTTGCTTCATGAAATCGTCCAGATTCTCCGGCTTGACCTTGATGTTTACCTGCAGCACTAAGCTCATTAAGTCTCCCTAAGTGTTTGATATAATTCGCCCCGTCGCGCCCGTAGCTCAGATGGATAGAGTACTTGGCTACGAACCAAGGGGTCGGGCGTTCGAATCGCTCCGGGCGCGCCAACTATAACAAGGGCCAGCAATCGCTGGCCCTTTTCATTTCGCGTAAGCGCCCATGTTGATGTCCGGGGTTTGCAGTCGCGCTTGCGGGAGTCCCAATTTGGGACTAGACTGCCTTATGCGCGTTATTGCCTTGTCCACGCTGCGCAGGTTTTGGACCGGCAAGGCCGCTTATGCCGATGCGCGGGAACCGACGTTGGCGTGGTATCGGCATGTTGTGAAAGCGGACTGGCGCTCGCCTGCCGAAGTTAAGCGGGAATTCGGCAGTGCAAGCATCCTTCGCGATGGGCGGGTGGTGTTTAACATAGCCGGCAACAAGTACCGCATCGTGGTTTGGATCAACTACCCGTATCGCGTTGCGTACATCAGGTTCATAGGCACTCATGCGCAATACGACAGAATAGATGCGCAGACGATCTGAAAGGGCGACGATATGAATATCAGGCCGATCAAGACCAGGGCGGATTACCGCGCCGCGCTGAAGGAAGTCGAAGCGCTGATGGCGGCGGAACGCGACACGCCTGAAGGCGAACGCCTGGACGTGCTGGTCACGCTCGTAGAGGCGTACGAGAACAAGCACTATCCGCTCGATCTGCCCGATCCGGTCGAGGCGATCAGGTTCCGCATGGAGCAAAAGGGAATGACCCCCAAGGATTTGGTGCCGATGATCGGCCAGATCAACCGTGTTTACGAAGTTCTGAACCGCCGGCGTCCGCTGACGCTTGCCATGATCCAGCGGCTGCACAGTGAGCTCGGCATTCCAGCGGAGTCGTTGATCAAACAACCGGAACGGCGAAAGGCCGCCTGACTCATGGAACTGACGGCTATCATGAACCGCGACGGAGCCGGTTACGTCGCGCTCTGTCCTCAGTTGGATATCGCGAGCCAGGGAAGCAGCGTCGAACTGGCGCTGGAAAATCTGAGGGAGGCGATCGAGTTGTTCTGCGAGGTTGCCGGTCCCGCGGAACTCGCAGCGCGGCTTCACGACCGCGCAGGGTGAATGTGACAAGTACCCGTCGGCCTCGCAGGATGAAGACCCTGCTTGAGCGGGCGCGGAAATACATTGGCTCGGTAAAGGGACCGCTGAAGGCGAGGAATGTCGCTGCCCAGGCGAAGGCGCTGGTTCGTGGAATCATTGCCGAGAAATATTCTTGCTGACACCGGCCCGCTTTTCGCCCTGATCCACGCGGGAGATCCGGGTCTTGCAGAGATACACTGGTATGAGGCGCACGGCATTGGGAAACGGGAATTCAAGCGAAAGAGCTACTTGGACTAATGACCATGAAACATTACAAATCCAGAACGACACGGTTTGCGGTCTGCGTCGACAACCGCGGCTATCCTGCGTCGCTTGAGTTGCACAAAATCTACCGCATCATTCCGGACGACGAGGCTGCAGTGGACGGAGATATCCGCGTAGTCGACGAAAGTGGAGAAGACTATCTTTACTCGGCAGATCGTTTTGTCCAGATCGAGCCGCCGCAAACGGTCAGGCGTTCGCTCCTGCATGCAGCAAAAGCCGCATAACAGCGCCTCGCGGCCCCGGAACGCGTGTAGCCAGAATGTAGCTGCGCATGGCTTGGGAACACTGTTTTCATGCTTTGTACGGCTGCAATTCAAGAGGGCGGGCGTCGCAGGTTGTTGATTTAACTAGCGACCACTTTCAAGGCCGCCCCTACGAACCAAGGGGTCGGGCGTTCGAATCGCTCCGGGCGCGCCAAACTATACAAGGGCCAGCAGTCGCTGGCCCTTTTCAGTATCCAGGCGCCGGCTCAGGCCTTCAGCTGGCCGCCCGGCGTCGAGCGCGAAATCTTCAATTCTTCCTCGGTCATGTCCGCCGGCACGTCGGCGAAGAGCGGCG
>JANNXB010000293.1:0-11083 GCA_031409355.1 Betaproteobacteria bacterium
CGTCGTGGCGCAAGGGCTCGCGCGCGCGGGCACGCGTTACGTGTTCGCGCTCTCGGGCAACCACGTCATGCCGATCTTCGATGCGGCGCTCGATGCGAAGCTGCCGCTCGTCCATGTGCGGCACGAGGCAGCCACCGTGCATATGGCAGACGCCTGGGGCCGGCTAACCGGCGAGGTGGGCGTGGCGCTGGTCACCGGCGGCCCGGGGCACGCCAACGCCGTATCGGCTCTCTACACCGCGCTCGCTGCGGAATCGCCGGTGGTGCTGCTCTCGGGCCACGCGCCGCTGGGTGAACTCGGCAAGGGCGCCTTCCAGGAAATGGCGCAGGCTGAAATGGCGGCGCCCGCCTGCAAGGCGTCGTGGACCGTGCGTTCCGCCGAAACGCTCGGCATGGACCTCGCGCGCGCGATGCGCATGGCGAAGGCCGGACGGCCGGGGCCCGTGCACCTGTCGCTGCCGTCCGACGTGCTGGAAGCGAAGCTGGATGTCGAGCTGCCGCCGAAGGGGGATTTTTTTCCGGAATCGATTCATTCCGACTTGAATGAAGAGACGTTGACTATCCTTCAAAAAGCAAAGAAACCACTCTTGATCGCCGGCCCGGCCCTGGGCAACGCGCGCGGCCGCGCCCTGCTCGAAGCATTTGAAGCCTCCACGCAGGTGCCGGCGATCGTGATGGAAAGCCCGCGCGGCGTGAACGATCCCTGCCTGGGGTTGCTCGCCGAAGTGCTCGCCGCGGCCGATGTCGTCGTACTGGCCGGCAAGCGGCGTGATTTCACTTTGCGGTTTGGCGCGGCTTTTTCGAAGGAATGCCGGGTCATCGAGTCCGATGGCCTGCCCGGCGGGTCCATGGCAGGAAAGTCCTGGCCGAAAAGCGGGTGGCGGGACGAGGTTCGATCCGCGATTGCCTTCCGCCCGGCTGCCTGGCAAGACCTTGTCTCAAAACGGGGCGGACCGCTGCACCCGGTGGAGGTGGGGCTCGAAGTGCAGAAGCTGCTGGATACGAAGGATGCGGTGCTGGTGGCGGACGGCGGCGAATTCGGCCAGTGGGCGCAGGCCACAGTGACTGCGCCAAACCGCGTCATCAACGGCGTGGCGGGGTCGATCGGCGCCGCGCTGCCCTTCGCGGCGGCGGCGAAGCTCGCGCTGCCCGGCTCCACCGTGGTGGCGATGCTGGGCGACGGCACCTTCGGTTTCCATTCGTCGGAGTTCGAAACCGCGGTGCGCTGCAAGCTGCCCTACGTGGCCGTGGTGGGCAACGACGCTTGCTGGAACGCCGAATACCAGATCCAGTTGCGCAGCTATGGCGCGCCCCGGGCGCTCGGCCTGGATCTCTTGCCCGCGCGTTACGACAAGGTGGCAGAAGGGTTTGGAGCGCACGGCGAGTATGTCGAGCGCCCTGCCGAGCTCGCACCGGCGCTGGAGCGCTCGGCAAGGGCCGGCCGCGCGGCTTGCGTGAATGTAATGATTGATCGTTTGCCCGCGCCGACGTTCCGTAGAGAGTAGGATTCCGGGTTCAGACGCGTTTCGACAGCAGAGCCATGAGCGACCTCGATTTTTCCAATACTGCACCGCAAAGAACCGTGCCGCCGCCGGCTGCGCCGCCGCCGCCGTCCATCTACAACGCCGCGCTGGCGATGGAGTTCTTCAAATCGGCCGGCAAGCCCGAGAGCTTCGCGCCGGGCGCGACCCTCTTCAAGGAAGACGACAAGGGCGGCGGGCTGTTCGGCAAGAGCGACAAGATGTACGTCCTGATCCTGGGTGAGATCGAAATGATCGCGCAGGACAAGGTCATCGGCACCGTCCGGGCCGGCGAAACCTTCGGCGAGATGGCGGTGATCGCGCAGGCCGCGCGCACCGCGACCGCGAAGGCCAAGATCGCCTGCACCGTGATCGGCCTGGACGAAAAGCAGTTCCAGGTGGCGCTGCAGCAGAAGCCCGAGTTCGCGCTGCACCTGATGAGCATCATGAACAACCGCCTGCGCAGCACCATCACCCGGCTGAACGCGACCCGCGCGCTGCATGCCGGCGAGGCGAAGGAAAACGTGGTGTTCGACAAGAAGCTGCTCGCAGGCCTGGTCAAGTTCATGGAGGGCCAGGAGCCGCAGCGCTTCGACGCCGGCAAGTTGATCATGCAGGAAGGCACCGGCGGGGCGTTCATGTACATAGTTCTGGAGGGCAAGGTTGCGATTTCCATCAAGGGCGGCATCGTGGCGCGCGCGGGTCCCGGCGGCGTGTTCGGCGAGATGGCGCTGGTGGACCAGTCGGTGCGCGCGGCGACCGCGACCGCCGAGACGCCCTGTGCGCTGCTCGCGATAAACCGCAACGTCTTCCTGCACCTGATCAAGACCAGTCCTGCCGTCGGCGCCGCGCTCCTCGCGGGACTCGCCGAACGCGCCAAGGACATGGCGGTCCGTAACAAGTAGTTTTAAATAACTTTTCCCGGATTCATCAACCCCTGCGGGTCGAGGGCGCGCTTGACCGAGCGCATCAGTTCGAGTTCCAGCGGATCCTTGTGGCGCGTGATTTCCTCGCGCTTCAACTGGCCCAGGCCGTGCTCGGCCGAGATCGAGCCCTCGAGCGCCGCCACTTCGTCGTAGACGATGCGGCTCACTTCGGCGCGGCGCGCGAGCAGGGCGGCGTCGCCGACGTTGTAGTGCAGGTTGCCGTCGCCGACGTGGCCGAAACAGAAGATGGGCGCCTTCGGGAATGCCGCCTCTAGCGCGGCGCCCGCCCGCGCGATGAATTCGGGAATCCTGGACACTGCGACGGAGATGTCGTGCTTGACGTTGGCGAACTGCGCTTCGGGCACGGATTCGCGGATCCGCCAGAGCGCCTTGGATTCCGAGTCGCTTTTCGCCATCACCGCGTTGGCGATGAGGCTCGTGTCCAGCGCCTGCGCCAGCCTTTCATGCAGCACTTCGCTCGTGCCGCTGTCGGCCAGTTCGACGAGCACGCACCAGGCGCTGTCCGGCAGCGGGTCGCGGATCTCCCGGCGATGGGCGAAAACGGCGTCCAAGCACGTGCGTGAAAGAAGTTCGTAGGCCGTCAGGCGGTCGCCGCAGGTCTTCTTCAGGTGGCTCAGCAGTTCCACCGCGCGATCCGGATTCTGTACCGCGATCCACGCAGTGGCGGAGGCGGTCGGTTTCGGGTGCAGCTTGAGGACCGCGGCGGTGATGACGCCGAGCGTGCCTTCGGCGCCGATGAAGAGCTGCTTCAGGTCGTAGCCGGTGTTGTCCTTGCGCAGGCCGCGCAAGCCGTCCCACACGCGCCCGTCGGGCAGCACGGCCTCGATGCCGAGCACCTGGTCGCGCGTGTTGCCATAGCGCAGGACGTTGACGCCGCCGGCGTTGGTGGAGAGATTACCGCCGATCTGGCAGCTGCCTTCGGCGGCCAGGGACAGGGCGAACAGGCGCCCCGCATCGCTCGCCGCGCGCTGGATGTTGGCGAGCACGCAGCCGGCCTCTGCCGTGAGCGTGTCGTTCAGCGCGTCGAGTTGCCGGATGCGGTTCATGCGCGAGAGCGACAGCACGACTTCCTGCCGCGCGCCGGTGGGCACCGAGGCGCCCGACAGGCTCGTGTTGCCGCCCTGAGGCACGATCGCGATCCCCGCCTCGGCGCAAAGGCGCACAACTGCCGAGACTTCGGCGGTGCTCGCTGGTCGCACCACGCCAACCGTCGCACCGCGAAACTGTTTGCGCCAGTCCGTGGTGTAGGGCGCGGTGTCGTTTTCGGCGGTGAGGACATTGCTCGCGCCGACGATTTCCGCAAGTTTTTCTATGAAGGTGTCCTGCATAGTCCTTGACTCGAATTTTCCCACAGCTTAACTTGCAAACCGGATGAAGAAACTCTTCATTGCGCTCCTGCTCTGCGCGGCGCCTGCGTTCGCGCAGCAACCCATCCTTGTCGGCGCGGCGATGCCGCAGTCCGGCATCCTCGCCGACATCGCCGCCGACCTGAAGAAGGCACTGCTGCTGTGGCAGGACGAGGTGAACGCGGGCGGCGGGCTGCTGGGGCGGCGCGTCGAGCTGCTGCTGCTGGACGATCGATCGGAGTCGAGCGCGACCGGGAAGTTGTACGAGCAGCTGATCCTAGAGCACAAGGCCGACCTGCTCATCGGCCCGCTCGGTTCGGCGGCTTCGCTCGGCGCCGCCGCCGTCGCGGAACGCAATCGCCGCGTCATGGTCAACGCCACGGGCGCGGCGCGCTCGGTGCATCGCTCCGGGTTCCGCTACGTGTTTCAGACGGCCACGCCGCTGTCCGCCTACGGCATGGGGCCGGTGGAACTGGCGCGCGGCCTCGGGCTGAAACGCGTCATCGTGCTTGCGCGCGAGGACCCCGGCGCGCGCGAGATGGCGGCGCGCGCGCAGGAGATCGCCTCGGCTGCGGGGTTGGCGGTGGGCCCGGTCGAGTCCTACGCGCAGGGCAACACCGATTTCGCGCCGCAGGTGGCACGCGCGCGGGCTGCCGGTGCCGAAGGCTGGATCGCCTTCGGCCTGCCGCAGGACGCGGCCGAGATGGTGAAGAGTTTCCGCAGGCTCCGGTACGCGCCGGGCCTGTTCGTCGCGCAGGGCGCAGCGGATCCCGATTTCATCAAGCGTGTCGGGCAGGATGCAGAATTCACGGTGGCAGTTCCAGCCTACGAGCGGCGCGCGGCGACGCGGGGCAACGCGCAGTTCGTCCTCGCCTATTCGAAGAAATGGTCGGCGGAACCGGGCCTGCTCGCCGCGGAGGGTTATGCCGCGGCCAAGGTGCTGGAGGAAGCGGTGCGCCGCGCCGGCGGCGTGGAAACGGACAAGCTGCGGGAAACGCTGGAAGCGCTCGAAACGGAGACGCCGCTGGGCGGCTACAAGGTGGATCGCTCCGGCGCGCAGGTCGCGGCCCGCCCGCTGCTGGTGCAGATCATCCGGGGGCGGCGCGAAATCGTCTGGCCCGAGGCGCTCGCGACCACCAGGCTGCAGCCGTATCCCGCCTGGGACGCGCGCAAGCCCCTGAAATGAACGGGTTGGCGAGACCCGATCGGTGAGCGAAGCGCGGCGCGTTGCACTGCCGCTCACCGTCACCCTCGCGGTACAGACGCTGGTCGCTTTTGCCGTCTATTGCGCGCCGGTGATGGCGCCGGTGGCCGGTCCCGCGCTCGGCTTCTCGCCTTCCGCCGTCGGCTACTACATCGCGGTGACCTACTGCGGCAGCATGATCGGCTCGGCCGCGGCGGGCGGCTGGGTGGCGCGCTTCGGGCCGATCCGCGTCAGCCAGGCCGGCCTGGTGCTGGCGCTGTGCGGCCTTGCGCTGGCGGCGAGCGCCTCGCCGCCGCTGGTGATGCTGGGCGGCTTCATCATCGGCTTGGGCTACGGGCCGACCACGCCGGCCAGTTCCGTGATCCTGGTGCGCGCCGCGCCGCCGGCGATGTTCTCGCTCGTCTTTTCGATCAAACAGACCGGCGTGCCGGCAGGCGGTGCCCTCGCTGGTGCTCTGGTGCCGCTGCTGGTGATTTACGTGGGCTGGCAGTGGGGCGCCGTGGCGATCGGCGTCGCGTGCCTGCTGCTCGCCATCGCGATCGGCGCCGTGCGCGACCGCTACGACCACGGGCTCGATCCGCGCGCATCGATCTCGCTGCGCACCGCATTTGCGCCGGTAGGCATGGTGCTGCGCGAGCCGGGGCTGCGACAGATGTGCATCACCTCTTTCGTCTACGGCGGCGTGCAGATCACGCTGGTTACGTATCTCGTCACCTTCCTGGTGGACAGCTTCGCCCTGACGCTGGTGGTGGCGGGACTGGTGATGGCGGTGGCCCAGGTAGCGAGCGTCATCGGGCGCGTGCTCTGGGGCGTGCTCGCCGATCGCGCCGTGAGCCGGCGCACCATGCTCGGGCTGCTCGGGATCGGAATGGGCGTCTCCGCGCTGCTCGCGCTCGCCGCAGGACCGGCATGGCCGATGTGGCTGCTTTTGCTCTATGCGTCGGTATTCGGTGCCACTGCCGTGGGCTGGAATGGCGTCTTCCTCGCCGAGATCGCGCGCATCGCCCCCCAGGGACGCACCAGCGAAGCAACCGGAGGGTGCCTGTTCTTCACCTTTCTCGGTGTCGTCGTGACGCCGCCGATCTTCAACGCGGTGCTCGCGCTCGCCGGCAGCTACCCGGTCGCCTACGCGGTGTTCGCCGCGCCCGCGCTCGCGGTCGGCATCTCGATGCTGGTTAGAATTCCGAAACCATGAGCGCCTTGCCTGAAATCCCGGATGGATTCGAACCCGACCAGCGCATTCAGCCGCACACCTTCGGCGGCCTGGTCGGCCCGTTCTACTCGCGGCGCCAGGGCAATGATCTCTCCCTCGGCCTGCGCATCGAAGGACGTCATTGCAACTCGCGTGGCACCTGCCACGGCGGGCTGCTCGCGACCCTCGCCGACATCGCGCTCGGCTATGCCTGCGCCCTCGCCGGCAACGCCGAAGGCGCAAAGGGCAACTTCGTCACGGTCGACCTGTCTCTCCAGTACCTGGCCAGCACGCAGGTCGGCGAATGGGTGCAATCCGAGGTCACCGTGCTGGGTTCCGGTTCACGCACCCGGTCGGCAACGGGCCACCTGCTCGCCAATGGCAGGCCGGTGGTGCGGATAAGCGCCAATTTCAGGATGACAAGGCCCCACACCCCGGAACCCGAGACTCCTTCGGGAAACTAAATGCGGGAGCTCATACTCGTCCACGGCCTGTGGGTGCCGGGGTTCGTCATGAAGCCGCTTGCCGCGCGCCTGGGTCGCGCCGGCTTTCGCTGCCATATCTTTTCCTACTTCGGCGCTGCCCGACCGATGGCGGGGCACGTCGAGCGCCTCGCGCGATTCGCGCGCGAAATCGGGCCGGCGCATTTCGTCGGCCACAGCCTGGGCGGATTGCTGACCCTGGAGACGCTCCGGCGGCACCCGGAGATCGCGGCCGGGCGCGTCGTGCTGCTCGGCACGCCCGCGCGGGGCAGCTTCGCTGGACGGCGCTTCGCGCGCTACAGGGTGGGCCGCTGGCTGTTCGGGCACAGCGCGGAATACTGGCCGGAGCGTGTGCCGGAATCCAGGGCGGCGGAATCCAGGCCGGCGGCGCGCTGGGCCCGGCCCGAGGCGCTCGGCGTCATCGCCGGCAGCCTGCCGCTCGGGTTGGGGCGTGCTTTTGGCCGACTGCCGGGCGTGAATGATGGCGCTGTGTGCCTCGACGAAACCTCCGTCGATGGCATGGCCGATCAGGCGGTCCTGCCGGTCGGCCACAGTGCGATGCTGGTTTCGGCTAGAGTTGCCGCGCAGATAGTCGCGTTCCTCTCCGAAGGGAAGTTCATTGCGAATTCTCGTTAGCCTGCGAGCGGCGCTCCGGCCCACGGCGGCGCTTGCCGCCGCCGTCCTTCTCTCAGGTTGCGAGACGCTCTCGTACTACGCGCAGGCGGTCGGCGGGCAGATGGAGCTGATGGCGCGCGCCAAGCCCGCGGCGCAGCTGATCGCGGACCCGGCGACGCCCCGGCCGCTGCGCGAGCGGCTGGAGCTTGCGCGCTCGATCCGCGACTACGCCAGCCGCGAACTCGGATTGCCGGACAACGGCAGCTACCGCAGCTACGCCGACCTCGGGCGCCCTTACGTTGTCTGGAATGTCGTCGCCGCGCCGGAGTTTTCGCTCGCGCCCGTCGAATCCTGCTTCCCGGTCGCCGGCTGCGTGCCGTACCGCGGTTTCTTCGCGCAGGAAGACGCCGAGCGCCACGCCGCGAAGCTGCGCGCGGCAGGCAACGACGTCAACGTGCGCGGTGTGGCGGCCTATTCGACGCTTGGGCGCTTCGACGATCCGCTGCTCTCGACTTTCATCGGTCACCCGGAGACCGAGCTCGCGCGGCTCATATTCCACGAGCTCTCGCACCAGGTGCTGTACGTCAAGGACGACTCGACCTTCAACGAGTCCTTCGCGGTGGCGGTGGAGCGCGCCGGCGTGCGGCGCTGGCTCGAGGCGACGGGACGCAGGGCCGGATTGCAGTCCTTCCTCGAGACGCAGGAGAGGAGCGCGAAGTTCCTCGCCCTGCTGGAGCAGACGCGGGCGCGGCTAAGGGCGCTGTACGGCGCGCCGCTCGCCCCCGAACTGATGCGGGAAAGAAAGCGCGCGGAACTTGCGGAGCTGAAGAAGCTGCTGGATGCCAACCCGAGGCTGAAGGACATGCAGCCCAACAACGCGTTGCTCGCGTCCTTCGCGACCTATACCCAGCTGGTGCCGGCCTTCGAGAGCATCCTCGCCGAGGAAGGCGGAGACCTCGGAAAGTTCTATGCGCGGGTAAAAACCCTGTCGGCTAACGAGCCGTCCAACCGAGGTCCATTGTCAAAGCCGAGCCGGTGATCACGCCCGCGGCATCGCTGCACAGGTAGGCGGCGAACGCCGCGACTTCGGCGGGCTCGATGAGGCGCTTTACCGCCGCGGGCGCGAGCATGATTTTCTCGATCACCTCCGCCGGGGACATGTTGTTCGCCTTGGCCTGGTCGGCGATCTGGTTGTCCACCAGGGGCGTGCGTACGTAGGCGGGGCAGATCGCGTTCGCCGTGATGCCGAATTCGCCGCCTTCGAGCGCGGCGGTGCGGGTCAGGCCCACCAGGCCGTGCTTGGCGGCGATGTAGGCGACCTTGTAGGGCGAGGCGATGAGCGCGTGGATGGAGGCGATATTTATGATCCGGCCCCATTTCTGCTTCTTCATCGCCGGCCAGCAATAACGCGTCAGGAGGAAGGGCGCCGTGAGCATCAGCGAAATCATGCGCTCCCACTGCTCTTCCGGAAAATCCTCGATCGGCGAGACGTGCTGGAACCCGGCGTTGTTGACGAGCACGTGCACCGTGCCGTGGCGCTTGAGCGTCTCGTCGACCAACTGTTTACAACCGGACCTTGCACTTAAATCAGAAAAAATAAAATCCCCGGCCAGGCGCTTCGCGTGCTCGGCGCCCGCCTTCTCGTTCATATCGGCGATGACGACCTTCATGCCGTCGGCGGCCAGGCGTTCGGCACAGGCGAGGCCGATGCCGCTTGCGCCGCCGGTGACGATGGCGATTTTCTGCGCTGGCTTTTCCATCATGTAAGGGGGATGTCGACGTTTTTCTTGAAGGCGGTACGCACGCACAGGCGCTCGAACCAGGCCTCCAGGTGCGGCAGTTTCGGCCGCTCCATCGGCAGGCGCATCCAGCGCTGCACCTCGCAGCCGATCGGGATGTCGCCCATGGAAAACGCCCCGGCGACGTACATCCTGTCGGCGAGCGTGGCATCCAGGATGCGCGCCATCTCCCCCGACTTGACGCGTGAATTCTCGATCGCCTGCGCGTCGCGCTTCTCCGCCGGCGTGCGGATCAGGTGCCAGAAGGAATCGCGCACGCTGCCCTGGAACGAGAACGCCCAGTCCATCCACTGGTTGGCCACGCCGCGCGTGCGCTCGTCCATCGGCCAGAGCACGCCCTTGCCGAACTTCGCCGCCAGGTAGCGCACGATGGAGTGCGATTCCCACAGGATGAAGCCGTCCTCGTCCATGGTCGGCACCAGGCCGTTCGGGTTCATCTTGCGGTACTCGGGCGTGTTGACGATGCCGAACTGCATGCCGGCGTCGGTGCGCTCGAACGGCAGGCCGAGCTCCTCAATGCACCAGAGGGCCTTCTTGACGTTGACCGAATTCGTGCGGCCCCAGATCTTCAGCATTTCAATTCCTCAGTAGCCGGCAGCCTGGCCATCGCGCCGCGGGTCGCTCGCGGCAAGGTAACCGCCGTCCAGCTGCCAGATCATCTGGCCGCTGCCGAACTGGTTGTAGTCGTCCACCGTGACGATCTTGTGCCCGCGCTGGCGCAGGTCATCGACGATCGCGGGCGGGAAGTTGTCCTCGACGCTGACGTCCATGCCCTGGACCCAGCGGAAACGCGGCCCGTCGCAGGCAGCCTGGGGATTCTGTCCGTAATCCGCGATGCGCACCATTACCTGCGCATGGCCCTGCGGCTGCATGGTGCCGCCCATCACGCCGAAACTCATGACGGGTTTACCCGCTTTCGTTACGAATCCGGGGATGATGGTCTGGTAGGGCTTCTTTTTCGGGCCGACCCGGTTCGGGTGGCCTTCCTGCATCACGAAGGTGGCGGCGCGGTTCTGCAGCGACACGCCGATGCCCGGCACCACGACCCCGGAACCGAAGCCCATGTAGTTCGACTGGATCATCGACACCATCATTCCCGAGGCGTCCGCCGCCGTCAGGTAGACAGTGCCGCCCTGAGGAGGTTTGCCTGCGGAAAAGGGTTGCGCCTTGTTTCTATCTATTTTTTTGGCTCTTTCTTTTAAATATTCTTTATTCAAAAGCTTCTTCGGATCAAAAGGCATGTAATCGATATCTGCAACGTAGGCCAAAGCATCCGCAAACGCGAGTTTCTGCGCCTCGATCTGGATATGGAAGCTCTCCGCGGAATCCAGCGGGATGGACTTCATGTCGAAGTGCTCGAGGATGCCAAGCGCGATCAGCGCCACGATGCCCTGGCCGTTGGGCGGGATCTCGTGGACGGTGTAGCCGCGGTAGTCGTGCTGCAGGGTGCCGACCCACTCCGACTGGTGCGCGGCGAGGTCGGAGACGCGCATCGCGGCGCCGTGCTGCTTTGCGTGCGCTTCGATCTTCTCGGCCAGCTCGCCGCTGTAGAAGGCCTTGCCGCCCGTGGCGGCGATCTTCTCCAGCGTCGCCGCGTGGTCGGCCCACTTGAATACTTCACCCGGCTGCGGTGGCCGCCCGCCCGGCAGGAAGGCCTCGGCGAAGCCCGGCTGTACCTTCAGCTCGGGCGTCTGCGCGGCCCATTGTTTGGCGATGGTGGGCGACACCATGAAACCCTCACGCCCGTAACGGATCGCCGCCTCGAACAGTTTCTCGAAGGGCAGCTTGCCGAACTTGGCGTGCATGTCCACCCAGGCGGCGACGCAGCCCGGCACGCTGACGGAATCCCAGCCGCGCACCGGCACCTTGCCTTGCTTGGCGAAATACTCAGGCGACCAGGCCGCTGGGGAGCGCCCGGAGGCGTTCAGGCCGTGCAACTGCTTGCCGTCCCAGATGATGGCGTAGGCGTCCGAGCCGAT
>JANNXB010000294.1:0-11275 GCA_031409355.1 Betaproteobacteria bacterium
CTTCCAGGGTGTCGCCTTTCTTCGGCTGGTAGGTCTGCCAGGAGACCAGCGACTTGTCGTCGTACTTGACGAGGTTCGCGTGGAAGATCTCGACCTTGTCCGCCGGCAGGACGATGCGCGGCGTCAGTTCGGCGCGGATCACCGGCCGGCTGAAGCCGGGGTTCAGCGCGATGAACTCCTCGACCGGCATCTCCGCCAGCTTTGCGGCGAGCCGGACATCGATGTCGCGCGTCTTGGTGACGGAGGTAAAATAGAGCTGGTTCGGGATCGGTTCCAGCTCGATGCCGAATGCCGAGGGATTGTCGATGATGTTCTTCAGCGCCTGGAGCTTGGGCACGTAATGGCGCGTTTCGAGCGGCATGGTGAGGTTGGAGTAGTCGAGCGGCAGTTTGGCCGCGCGGTTCTTCTCCAGCGCGCGGGCGACCGCGTTCTCGCCCCAGTTGTAGGAGGCGAGGGCCAGGTGCCAGTCGCCGTGCATTTTGTAGATGTCGTTCAGGTAGTCGAGTGCCGCCGCGGTCGATGCGACGATGTCGCGCCGGCCGTCGTACCACCAGTTCTGCGCCAGATCGTAGCGCTTGCCGGTGCCGGGAATGAACTGCCAGAGCCCCGAGGCATGCGCGCGCGAGTAGGCCATCGGGTTGAACGAGCTCTCGACCATGGGCAGCAGCGCGAGCTCGGTCGGCAGGCCGCGCTTCTCGATCTCCTCGACGATATGGAAGAGGTACCTGCGGCTGCGGTCGAAGACGCGCTTCAGGTACTCTGGGCGCTGCACGTACCAGGCGGTTTTTTCCGCCACCAGCGGTCCGCCGAGATCCGGCATCGAGAAGCCGTCGCGGATGCGCTGCCAGACGTCGTCCTGCCGGACGGTGCGATCGACGCGCGGCAATCCCCTGGCCTTGCCGACTTCCTCGCGCATGCCCTCGAAAGGGGGCAGCCGGTTCGCATCAAGGGGAACTGCGTTCGCGGCGGGGTTCCGCTCGATGCGCGGATTGGGCGGCACCTCGCGAAATCCGAGCACCGGGGATTCGACGGGTACGCGGGCCGGCGTCGCGACGCCGGCATCGCTTCCAGGAGGCTGCGAGGCGCAGGCCGCCAGCACGGCCAGCGCCGCGCCGGCCAGCGACCGCGTGATCAGGATTTGCACAACCCGCATTAGAACCGATTCTTCCATTCTCTGATCGCGGCGAACACGCTCACCGGATCGCCGATGCGCGAGCCCAGGTACTTGTTGGCCGATTCGACCACCACCGGCTCGGCGCAGCGCAGGAAGGGATTGGTCGCGCGTTCCTCGCCCAGCGTCGAAGGCAGCGTGGGACGGCCGGCCGCGCGCAGCGCCCGGGCGCGCTCCTCACGCGCGGCGAGCACGGAGTTGTCCGGATCCACCGCGCGCGCAAATTTGATGTTGGCCAGAGTGTATTCATGGCCACAGTAGACCTTTGTTTCGTCCGGAAGTGCCGCGAGTTTTGTAAGCGAATCCAGCATCTGCGCCGCGGTGCCCTCGAACACGCGGCCGCAGCCGCAGGCGAACAGCGTGTCGCCGCTGAACAGTGATTCCAAGCCATAATAGGCGACATGTGCGCGCGTGTGTCCCGGAATGTCGAGCACGTCAAAGGACGGCACTTGTGCCGTTGACTTGCTCTTGAGCTCCGGGATCTCCACTTTGTCGCCCTGGCCCACCGGGTGCGTCAATTCCGGAATCGGCTCGCCCCTGGGACCGAACACCGGAACTTTCTTCATCGCCACCAGCTCGGAGATGCCTCCGACATGGTCGGGATGGTGATGCGTGGCCAGGATGGCGACCAGAGTGAGTCCCTCGCTTGCGAGGTATTCCTTCACCGGACGGGCGTCGCCCGGGTCCACGACGGCCGCGTTTTTTCCGTCGCGCAGCGTCCAGATATAGTTGTCTTGAAACGCGGGTAGGGGAACGATCTCAAGCATGGACAGGCAATCCTTTATATCGAATGGCGCGCACCAGTATAGCGGTGCCCGCCCTGGTCTCGCCGAGTGGTTCGCCACTCCGCACGGGCAACATGTCCTCGATTGGGAAATGGAGCAGTTCGACCATGCGACCGAGGATGTGTTCGGTTACCGCGCGGTCCAGGCGGGAGTGCCGGGCATCGATTTCCTGCGCGCCAACCGCATCCCGTTCCGTTTCACGCTTGCGCTGGAGCACGGTGCCGCGCTCGCCGCTGACCCGATGCAGCTGCCGCTCGCGAACCAGAGCGTCGATCTGGTGGTATTGCCGCACGCTCTGGAATCCACCGCCGACCCGCACCTGGTATTGCGCGAGGCGGAGCGCGTGCTGATCCCCGAGGGCCAGCTGGTCATCTCCGGCTTCAACCCGCTCTCTCTCTGGCGGATGCGGCAGCTGTTCGCGAAAAAGGGCAGCGGCGCACCCTGGGACGAACGCTTCATCGGCCTGCTGCGGCTGAAGGACTGGCTGCACCTCCTCGGCTTCGAGCTGAACGGAGGGCGCTTCGGCTGCTATGCGCCGCCCTTCGAGAATCCGCTGTGGCTGTCGCGCTTCTCCTTCATGGAGAAGGCGGGCGCGCGCTGGTGGCCGATCATGGGCGGCGTCTACGTCGTGCGTGCCGTGAAGCGCGTGCATGGCATGCGCCTGATCGCGCCGGCCTGGCGCAAGGAGCGCGCGCGCAGGCGCGCGCTGGCCGCGGTGCCGCAGCGCAACGGCCTGCCGACGCGCAACGTGCAGCGGCGCAGCGATGACTGAGGGCGCGGACAAGTCAGTCGTGGTCATGTATGCCGATGGCGCCTGCAAGGGCAATCCGGGCCCGGGCGGCTGGGGCGTGCTGCTGCAGTCCGGCGGCGACGAGAGGGAAATGTTCGGCGGCGAGGCGCAGACGACGAACAACCGCATGGAACTGACCGCCGTGATCGAGGGGCTGCGCTCGCTCGAAGGCGGCTCCACGGTGCGCGTGTACACGGATTCCCAGTATGTGCAGAAGGGCATATCCGAGTGGATCCACAGCTGGAAGCGGCGCGGCTGGCTGACGGCGGACAAGAAACCGGTCAAGAACGTCGATCTCTGGAAGAAGCTCGAGGAGACCGCGCGGGCGCACGAGGTCGAGTGGCATTGGGTCAAGGGGCATGCCGGGCATCCCGAGAACGAGCGCGCCGACGCGCTCGCCAACAAGGGGATCGAAGTTGGCATCTAGGCAGATCGTCCTGGACACGGAAACCACCGGACTGAGCGCGCGCATGGGCGACCGCGTGATCGAGATCGGGTGCATCGAGCTGCTCAGCCGCAATGTCACGGAGCGGCAGTTCCACAGCTACCTTAACCCCGAACGCGAGATCGACGAGGGCGCGGCCAAGGTGCATGGGCTGACGCTCGAATTCCTTTCCGACAAGCCGAAATTCCCGGCGATCGCACGCCAGTTCGTGGACTACATCAGCGGCGCGGAGCTGATCATCCACAACGCGCCCTTCGACGTGGAATTCCTCGACCGGGAGCTGTCGCTCGCGGGCATGAAGAAGCTGTCCCACTATGCCGCCAGCATCGTCGATACGCTTGCCATGGCGCGCGAGCTGCATCCGGGCAAGCGCAACGGCCTGGACGCGCTGTGCGAGCGCTACGCGGTCAACAATTCGCACCGCACCCTGCATGGCGCGCTGCTCGACGCGCGCCTGCTGGCCGAGGTCTACCTCTCCCTGACGCGCGGCCAGGAAAGCCTGGTGATGGACCTGGAGCAGCCCTCGGCGGCGCAGGCCGCGGCGGCGCTGGTGGATGCGAAAAAGCTGACCGTCCTGCGTGCGACGGAAGAAGAAGCCGCGGCGCACGAAATTATCCTCGACGCCGTCGACAAGGCCGCCAAGGCGCAGGGCGGCAGTCTTTGGCGCAAGCTGCAGGCGGGCTAGATGCGCGCGGGCTAGTCCAGCTTCGCGCCGCTTTCCTTCACCACCTTCGCCCACTTGGCTAGGTCGGCGAGCATGAACTGGCGGAACGGTTCCGGGCCGATGCCGGCCGGCTCCGAGCCGTCGGCCATGATCCGCTCGCGGATGTCCGGCGTGTTCAGGATGCGGACGAGCACCTCGTGCAGGCGATTCACGATTGCCACGGGCATGCCAGGGGGCCCGATCACGCCGTACCAGCCGACCACGTCAAAGCCGGGCAGCGCCTCCGCTACCGCCGGGACTTCGGGGATGGCCGCCACGCGCTTGGGCGTCGTCACCGCGATGCCGCGCAGTTTGCCCGCGCGGATCTGCGCCTGGGCCGGCTGCAGGCCCGCGAAGTTGAAGTGGTATTCGTTGGCGAGCAGTGCCGCCAGCGCGGGGCCCGAGCCCTTGTAGGGGATGTGCTCCGCCTTGGTGCCCGAGAGCTGCTTGAAGAGCTCGCCCGCGAGGTGCCCTCCGCTGCCGACGCCCGCGGAACCGAAATTCAGGGGGCCGGGGTGCTTGCGCGCCCAATCGACGAACTCGGCCAGTGTTTTGGGCGGCTGTGAAGGATGCACGACAAGCATGAAGCCGGCCGTCGTCAGGTGCGTGATCGGGGTGAAGCTGTTTACCGGGTGGTAGGGCAGTTTCGGGTTGAGCGCCGCGTTTACCGTGTGCTGGTGATAGGCGAGCAGCAGCGTGTAGCCGTCGGGATCCGCCTTTGCGGTGATGTCGCCGGCGATCACGCCCGAGGCGCTCGCGCGGTTATCCACCAGGACCTGCTGCTTGAAAATGTCCGACATGCGGGCGCCGAACACCCGGGCGAGGATGTCCGTCGTCCCGCCCTGCGCCGCCGGCGTGATCAGGCGGATCGGCTTGCTGGGGTAGTCCCCCTGCGCCAGCCCCTGCGCCAGCGCCGGCAGGGCCGTCGCGGCGGCCAGCACCAGGGGGAGGAAAAACGTCCTAAAGGTCGACTGCATAGCGCTTGCGCATGTCATCCTGGGTCTCCGCTGGAGTTTCGATGCCGGTCTGGCTGTTGATCATCTGTCCCATGGTCGGCAGCGAGGAGCGCTCCACCTGGGACGAAACTTTCCACAAATTCGAGCGCATGAGGGCCTTGGCGCAGTGCAGGTAGGCCTCCGCCACTGCGACCGCGATGACCAGCTTTGGAACCCGCTTCTCGCCGCTGAATCGATCTAGATGCTCCGGGCTGGACGAAAGACGGACGGTGCCGTTCACCCGCAACGTCTCATCGATGCCCGGGATCATGAAGAACAGGCCGATCCTGCCGGTGCCGATGATGTTCTCCAGCGTATCCAGCCGGTTGTTGCCCGGCGCGTCCGGGATCAGCAGCGTCCGTTCGTCGGGCGTCTTGACGAATCCCGGCGTGCCGCCCCGGGGCGATGCGTCCATGGCGCCGCCGCTGCTGCTGCTCGCGAGGACGACGAAGGGCGAGAGTTCGATGAAGCGGCGGCAATGCACGTCCAGCGCCGCAAGCTGCTTCCTTACCGCGCGTTCCGTCGGCGCCGGATACAAAGCGCGCAGTTGTTCGATGGAGTCGATGTTCATGGGGTTAGCGTACCTTCTAACGGGTGGCAATGTCTTTACTGCAGTGCGATGCGGCAGGTTTCCAAGCCCTTTCTCAGGCCTTCGAGTTCCCCCGATTGCGCGAGCATGTCGTTGTGGACCTTGCGCCAGCGCTTCGACCTGGCGTCATAAAAAATGCTGCTGCCGTCGATATCCATGGAGGCCCCATTCAGCGCCAGCACGAAGCGTTGCTTGTCGTGGGCCAGGTCCGCGGCGCGTGGCACGCCCGATTCGGCGATGTAGCCGGCCAGGCCGGCGCTGATGGTGTAGCGCGCGGCCGGCGGGCAGGGCGCCGCGGAATTGGCGTGGACCTGCGCGACCAGCGGCGCCATGGCGCTTTCGAAGCGGGCCATGCTCAGGTCATCCATCGCCGACCATAATCCTCCAGCGGCAAACAAGCCAGCGAGGACGGCGATCGCGCGTGCCGACCTCCGCGTCCAGCCCTGCAATCGCTGGCGGCGAACCTGCATCCAGGCGAGCTCGATGGCGCGGAACAGCAAGCCCGGCATTGCGAACACCAGCAGCCATTGCGGCATCAGCTGCACGTAGGGCCATGCGGTAGCCAGGAAGTGGCAGGTCCAGGCTGCCAATGCGATCCACGCCGCCAGCCAAGCCGCGCTGGCGAGCCGTGATCGCTTCAGGTCGGGTGTCCCGGTTGTCACGGCTGGACCCGCATACTCCATCGCTTCCACGTGCCTTGTTCCTGCAACCTCAGCGCTCCCCGCGCATGAACTTGTACAGCCGCTCGAGGTCGGCCAGATAGCATTCCGGTTCGACGGTGGTCTTCAGGCTTTCGATGATTTGACGAGCGAGTTGCGCATGGTCGCCCGTTCCCGTGGCGTTGATCTCCGCAACCGTGTGCGGGCTGAAGTCCACGATGACATACATGGGGAACGGAATCGATCGACCGTCCGGCGAGGTGATCGGCGCGGCTTTCAGGTGCCAGGTTCCGGGCCGGGCGGATTCGAAGGGCACAAGCTCAACGCTGGTTAAGGGCTGTCGAAACTCACGTTCGCGTTGCCGTACCGCGTAGTTGCGGGCCCGTTCAACCAGCGTTGCACCTTCGACCCCTTCGAGGCGTTGCGGCGGCAGGAAAGTCACGCCGGCGAACGTCCCGCCGTCTTTCGAGCGGAACACTCCAGGCCGGTTACGCACAGCATCCCATCCTCCGGGAATCGCGAATGCGTAACAGAAAGGACGCGGACTGTTGTTGTAGACGTAAGTGCCTGGCGCCCATGGGGAGCCGGATCCAATCGAAAAGACTTCAGCCTCGCCTCTGGCCGCGGCGCGCCGGGATTCCTCCATGCTTTTCTGCCACGCTGGCTGCTGTGCGCGTGCCGGGCAACTGGCGATGGCGAGAACAAATGCTAGGCATGCTGTTGCCGGCTTCATTGCAACACCCCGTGTCTCCGGAGAAGGAATATACCTCTAGAAGCATGCAGGTCGTAGCAGCAGCGCGCCGGGGATATACTTTCGCCACCATGGACGCGAAGAACAATCCCTTCGAGGCCGGCCTCGACAAGAATGCGGCGAACCACGCACCGCTGACGCCGATGGGATTCATCGAGCGTACGGCCACGATCTATCCGGAACGGGTATCGGTGATCCATGGGGTTCGGCGCTACACGTGGCGGGAGACCTACGCGCGCTGCCGCAGGCTGGCGTCGGCGTTGTCGAAACGCGGCATCGGCGTGGGTGACGCGGTCGCCGTGATGCTCGCGAATACGCCGGAGATGTACGAGGCCCACTTCGGCGTGCCGATGACGGGCGGGGTGCTGCTGTCGCTAAATACGCGCCTGGATGCGGAGGCGATCGCGTTCATGCTGGAGCATGGCGGCGCGAAGGTGTTGATCACGGATCGCGAGTTCTCGCCGACGGCCAGGGCCGCGCTGGCGAAGCTGAAGGTGAAGCCGGAAGTCATCGACGTCGACGATTCCGAGTACGCCGGCCCCGGCGAGCGCCTGGGCGGCATGAGCTACGAACAGGTCCTTGCCGAAGGCGACCCGGCGTACGCCTGGCGGCCGCCCGCGGACGAATGGAACGCCATCGCGCTGAATTACACCTCGGGCACCACGGGCGATCCGAAGGGCGTGGTCTACCACCATCGCGGCGCGTACATGAACGCGGTCTGCAACATCGTCACCTGGGGCATGCCGCATCACGCGGTGTACCTGTGGACGCTGCCGATGTTTCATTGCAACGGCTGGTGCTTCCCCTGGACGATGGCAGCCAACGCCGGGACCAATGTGTGCCTTCGAAAGGTTGAAGCGGGTCTGATTTTCAAAATGATAAAAGAGCATCGCATTACCCATTACTGCGGCGCGCCGATCGTCCATTCGACGCTTATCAGCGCGCCCGATGAAATGAAGCAGGGCATCACGCACAAGGTGAGCGGCATGGTGGCCGCGGCGGCGCCGCCGGCGGCGATGATCGAGGGCATGGAGAAGATGGGTTTCGACATCACCCACGTCTACGGGTTGACCGAGGTCTACGGCCCGGCGACGGTCTGCGCCAAGCACGAGGAATGGCAGGCGCTCGACATCGGCGAGCGCACGCGCCTGAACGGCCGCCAGGGCGTGCGCTACCTGATGGAGGAGGGTCTCGCGGTGATGGACCCGGAAACCATGCAGCCGGTGCCGGCCGACGGCGAGACCATGGGCGAGATCATGTTCCGCGGCAATATCACCATGAAGGGCTACCTGAAGAATCCGTCGGCGACGCAGAAAGCCTTCGCGGGCGGGTGGTTCCATTCCGGCGACCTGGCGGTGATGTATCCCGACGGCTACGTCAAGATCAAGGACCGCTCCAAGGACGTCATCATTTCGGGCGGCGAGAACATCTCGTCGATAGAAGTGGAGGACGTTCTTTATCGGCATCCGGCGGTGGTGGCCGCCGCGGTCGTCGCGATGCCGGATGCGAAATGGGGAGAAGCACCGTGTGCATTTGTTGAGTTAAAAGAGAATACAAAAATAACGGAAAAAGAAATCATTGATTTCTGCCGCCTGCACCTGGCGAAGTTCAAGGCGCCGCGCGCGGTCGTGTTCGGCGAAGTTCCCAAGACCTCGACGGGCAAGATCCAGAAGTTCGTCCTGCGGGAAAAGGCAAAGTCGGCCCATGCCATCGACACCTGAGCCGATACTTCTGCGGGAGGACCGCGACGGCGTCGCGACGCTGACGATGAACCGGCCGGCGCAGATGAATCTGCTGACGGGAGATATGCTTTCCGCTCTGCAGCAGGCTCTTGACGAGATAGAAAAGAACAAGAACGTTCGCGTCGTCGTGCTCGCCGCAGCCGGCAAGGGGTTCTGCGCCGGCCACGACCTGAAGGAAATCCGCGCGCTCGGCGAACAGCCGAAGATCGCCGCGCTGTTCACGCAATGCAGCCGCATGATGATGTCGATCCAGAACCTGCCGCAACCGGTGATCGCGAAGGTGCAGGGCGCGGCCGCGGCGGCTGGCTGCCAGCTGGTGGCGCAGTGCGACCTCGCGGTCGCGGTGGACACGGCGAAGTTCGTGACCTCGGGCGTGAACTGGGGTTTCTTCTGCTCGACGCCTGGCGTGGCCATCGGCCGCAACCTGCAGCGCAAGCACGCCATGGAGATGCTGCTGACGGGCGAGCCGATCGGCGCGCAGAGGGCGCTGGAATGGGGACTGATAAACCGGGTGGTGCCTGTTGATGCACTGGATGGAGAGGTTTCTACATTGGCAAAGCTTATTGCTTCCAAGCCTCCTGCAACCGTGATTGCCGGAAAGCGCGGCTTCTACCAGCAGATGGACATGAGCCTGCCGCAGGCCTATGCGCATGCGGGGCAGGTCATCTCGTCCGATTTCGCGCATCCGGAAGGCCAGGAAGGGATGAACGCCTTCATCGAGAAACGCCCGCCGGACTGGAAGTAGGCCATGAAGCTGCAAGGCCTGCGCGTGCTCGACCTTTCGCTGTTCCTGCCCGGGCCGCTGCTGACGCAGTTCATGGCCGACCACGGCGCGGAGGTCATCAAGGTCGAATCGCTGCATGAGGGCGAACCGAACCGCAACATCGGCGCGAAACGCGACGGCGTCAGCGTCTACTTCGCCAACACGCATCGCGGCAAGAAAAGCCTCGCGCTAAACCTGAAGGATCCCGCCGGCGTCGAGGTGCTGATGCGGCTCGCGGAGAAATCGGATGTGCTGATCGAGGCATTTCGTCCCGGCGTGGCCGAGCGCCTCGGCATCGGTTATCCGCAGGTTGCGGCGCGCGCGCCGCGGATCGTGTACGCCTCCATCGCGGCGTTCGGCCAGAGCGGGCCTTACCGCGAGATGGCGGCCCACGACCTTGCCACCGAGGCGATGACGGGCGTGCTTTCGCTCAACCGCGGCTCCGACGGCAAGCCTGCGCTTCCGGCAATCGCCAGCGCCGACATGCTGGCCTCGATGATGACCCTTTCGGGCGTCCTGATGGCGCTCTACCGGCGCAAGGAAACGGGGAAAGGCGACTTCCTCGACATGGCGATGGCCGACAGCCTGCTTGCCTGCCTGCCGAACAACATGGGCGTCGCGATGACCGAGCGCCGCCAGCCGGTGCTGGCGGAGGAGCGCGCGCTCGGCGGCAACGCGCTCTACAACATCTACGAAACGAAGGACGCGGATTTCGTCGTGCTTGCAGGCCAGGAGCTGAAGTTCGCGAAAAACCTGCTCGGCGCGTTGGGGCGCGCGGACCTCGTGCCGCTCTGCGAGTTGCCGCCGGGGCCGGGGCAGAATCCGGTACGCGAATTTCTTGTTGGTATCTTTAAAGAGAAAAACAAAGCTGAATGGGTGGAGTGGTTCAGGGGTCGCGACATTGCGTTCGCGCCGATGAAAACCCTGCCTGAGGTGCTGGAAGATCCGCACTTCAAGGCGCGCGGCATGGTGCTGAAGGACGGTCGTGGCTGGGACCATCTCGGGGTGCCGATCAAGTTCGCCGACGAGCCGGCGCAGCCGAACTTCGATCCACCGGCGCATGGCCAGCATTCATTGGAAATCCTGCGTAGCCTCGACTACAGCGCGAACGCCATTGCAAAACTCGTGTCGGATGGCGTGGTGAAGGGCACTTAATTGGCGCTATCATGCTGCACCACAGCAGGGGAGGGGTCGCTTGGCGGATGACGTAATCCTCGAAACGCGAGGGCTGACCAAGGAGTTCAAGGGGTTCGTTGCGGTCCAGAACGTGTCCCTGTCCGTCCGGCGCGGCAGCATCCACGCCCTGATCGGTCCCAATGGCGCCGGCAAGACCACCTGCTTCAACCTGCTCACGCATTTCCTCGAGCCGACGCGCGGCCAGATCCTCTACAACGGCCGCGAGATCACCGGCTCGAACCCGGCCAGCATCGCGCGCATGGGCCTGGTGCGATCGTTCCAGATATCGGCCGTGTTCCCGCACCTCACGGTGATCGAGAACGTGCGCATCGCGCTGCAACGCAAGCGCGGCGCGTCGTTCGATTTCTGGCGCGCCGAGCGCGTACTCGACGAACTGAACGCGAAGGCGCGCGAGCTGATCGAAGCGGTCGGCCTAGCTGAATTCGAAGGCACGGCGGCCGTAGAACTGGCTTACGGCCGCAAACGTGCGCTCGAGATCGCCACCACCCTTGCGCTCGACCCGGAAATGATGCTGCTGGACGAACCCACCGCCGGCATGGCGCATCAGGACGTCGATCGCATCTCGGCGCTGATCAAGAAAGCGGCGGTGAACCGCACCGTGCTGATGGTCGAGCACAACCTGTCCGTCGTGGAGCACCTGTCGGATCGCATCACCGTACTGCAGCGGGGCGAGATCCTTGCCGAA
>JANNXB010000295.1:0-3343 GCA_031409355.1 Betaproteobacteria bacterium
CATGTGGATCACCAGGTTCAGTTCGCCAACCTCCGTGGTGTAGTACCCGACCATGTTCGGCAGGTGCTTCAGCTGCACCTGCATGCCGAACTGCTCGTAATTCTTGAAATACTCGCCGGCCTTGCCGACCTGCAGCGTATAAATTCTCTCCTCGACGTACATTTTTCCTCCCAACGCATTTTCGTTTATGAGGCTTGGATTATAGTATTCACATGTCCGACGATATCAACTCCCTGCGCAGAATCCTCAGGGAGTGTCGCGTCCTCGCGATCGTCGGCCTGTCGGCAAACTGGCACCGGCCGAGTCATTTCGCGGCCAAGTACATGCTCGAGCACGGCTACCGCGTGATCCCGGTCAACCCGCAATACCGGGAGGTGCTGGGGCAGAAGTGCTACCCCTCGCTGCGCGACATTCCCCGCAGTGTGGTCGGACAGGTCGACCTGGTGGACGTGTTCCGCAAGACCGCGGACGTGATGCCGGTCGCCGAGGACGCCATCGCGATCGGGGCCAGGGTCCTGTGGCAGCAGCTGGGGGTCCGGAACGAGGAGGCCGCCGCCAGGGCCCGCGCCGCGGGACTGGAAAGCGTCATGGACCGCTGCGTCAAGATCGAGCATGGCCGGCTCTTCGGAGGCCTGAACTGGGT
This sequence comes from Betaproteobacteria bacterium, assembly GCA_031409355.1. Taxonomy (GTDB): domain Bacteria; phylum Pseudomonadota; class Gammaproteobacteria; order Burkholderiales; family SG8-39; genus RBG-16-66-20. The sequence continues at coordinate 644 of JANNXB010000295.1, forward strand.
CGGGGTCAATACGCGGGTGATCTCGGCCAAGCGGCCCCGCTGGCTGCCGTACTAGCGTACTGGCAGGCTTGCAGGCCTGTGCGCGCTGACGCAGCGTTTGGGCGCGCATTCCCCCTAGCGGGATTGCGGCACAGCCGCTAAAGTGGCCCCTATGGCGCGCTCCCTCAGGGTATTCGACGGCAGGTTCGGGCGCCTGCAATTGATCGAAGCCGAGGCGGGCGAAACGCCCCGCTGCGCCGCCACTCCCGAGATCCTGATCATGCAGGAGGGGGCCGACCTGGAGGTGATGGTCGATGGGGAAGCGCAGCGGCTGACGCGCGACAACCTGCTGTTCGTCAATCCCGGGGCGACCAGCCAGACGTTGCTTGCCGCCGCCGGGTACGCGCAGTTGTTCGCGTTCCAGGCTTCGGCGGAATGGCTGCGCGGCAGTTTTCCGGCGGTGTTCGATGCGGCCGGGCGCCCGTTCACCTCGGGGAGCGAGGCCATCACGCCGCGCATCCGGCAGCTCGCCGATACCCTGGTCATCGAAGTGCTGAACGACCAGTTCCTGTCCCACGAGCGCCTGGAATTCATGCTGCAGGAGCTGATGCTCTCGGTGGTGGAGACCTACCTTGCGCGGCGCGCCTCCAGCGCCCGCCTCTGGCGCGGCTCGCCGTTCGCCGACAACCGCATCCGCAAGGCCCTCGCGCTCCTGCGCGCGCACCCCAACAAGGAAGTGAACATGAACGCGCTCGCGAGCCAGGTCGGCCTGTCGCGCTCGCGCTTCTACGACCTGTTCCAGCTCTCCACCGGGCGCTCGCCGCGGTCCTACCTCGACATGCTGTGCATCGCCTCGGCGATCTCCAAGCTGTCCTCGGGCCGCGGCCGGATCGCCGATGTTTCCGCGGAACTGGGCTTCTCCGCGCAGTCGAATTTCACGCGTTTCTTCCAGCAGCAGGTCGGCATCCCCCCCTCCGAGTACCGCCGCGCGGCGGTCAAGCCGAATACGGACCCGCAGGACATTCCCGAGTAGGATTGAGGTTCGCTGGCACGTGTTTTGCTCGTTCCTGAGAGGGGACTCTGCCTGGAACGCCGCCAAAAGTACGATGAGATGCGCTCTGCCGACGGCAAGGTGCGGCCGCACTTTGGCCCGATCGCCGAATGGCTGGCCGCGACCCCGGCCAAGCGCGTGGCGGAGAAGCGCCGCGAGGCGGACCTGCTGTTCCACCGCGTCGGGATCACTTTCGCGGTGTACGGGGAGGCGCATGGCGCAGAACAGGGCGCCGAGCGCCTGATTCCCTTCGACACCATTCCGCGCATCATCCCCGGCGCGGAATGGGAAGTACTGGCGAAGGGCCTGAAGCAGCGCGTCAACGCGCTAAACCGCTTCCTGCACGACATCTACCACGAGCAGGCGATCCTCAAGGCGGGCGTCATTCCGCCGGAGCAGGTGCTGAAGAACAGCGGCTTCGAGAAGCGCATGCGCGGCGTCGACCTGCCCAACCGCGTGTATTCCAGCATCGCCGGCATCGACCTGGTGCGCCATTCGGACGGCAAGTACTACGTGCTCGAGGACAACCTGCGCACGCCCTCGGGCGTCTCCTACATGATCGAGAACCGCAAGATGATGATGCGGCTCTTCCCCGAGCTCTTCGAGCGGCAGACGGTACTGCCGGTGGAGCATTATCCCGCGCTGCTGCTGGAAACCCTGCGCGCCTCGGCGCCGCCGCGCGCGCGCGACCCGGTCGTGGCGGTGCTGACGCCCGGCCAGTACAACAGCGCCTACTTCGAGCACGCCTTCCTCGCGCAGCAGATGGGCGTGGAGCTGGTCGAGGGCGCGGATCTCTTCGTCAAGGACAACACGGTCTACATGCGCACCACCAGCGGCCGCCAGCGCGTGGACGTGATCTACCGGCGCATCGACGATGCCTTCCTCGACCCGCTCGCCTTCCGCAAGGATTCCATGCTGGGCGTGCCGGGCCTGTTCGCCGCCTACAGCGCCGGAAACGTCGCGCTCGCCAACGCGGTGGGCACCGGCGTCGCGGACGACAAATCCACCTATCCCTTCGTGCCGGAGATGATCCGCTTCTACTTGAAGGAGGAACCCATCCTCTCCAATGTGCCGACCTGGCGCTGCGGCAGGCCCAAGGACCTCGCGCACGTGATGGAGAACCTCGAGGACCTCGTGGTGAAGGAAGTGCAGGGCTCGGGCGGCTACGGCATGCTGGTCGGGCCGACCGCGTCGAAGTCGGAATTGAGCGCGTTCCGCAAGCTGCTCAAGGCGAATCCGGGCAACTACATCGCGCAGCCGACCTTGTCGCTCTCTACCTGCCCGACTTTCGTCAAGCGCAGCGTCGCGCCGCGCCACGTCGACCTGCGGCCCTACGTGCTCTCGGGCAAGGAAGTGAAGCTGGTGCCGGGCGGCCTCACGCGCGTCGCGCTGAAGGAAGGCTCGCTGGTGGTGAATTCCTCGCAGGGCGGCGGAACAAAAGACACCTGGGTAGTGGAATAGATGCTTTCGCGCGTTGCCGACCGGATCTACTGGATGAGCCGCCAGATCGAGCGCGCCGAGAATATGGCGCGCATCCTCGGCGTGACCTCGAACATGGTCCTGTTCGGCACCAAGGAGACGCGCGAGCAGACCCTGCTGGCGCCGCTCACCATCACGGATTGCGCGGAGCGCTATTTCGAGCAGAAAAAGCCCGTCACGCTGCAGGGGCT
>JANNXB010000296.1:0-4919 GCA_031409355.1 Betaproteobacteria bacterium
GCTCACCACCACCAGCTCGAACGGGTACAGCCGCAGGCTCACCACCCGATGCGCGCACTCGGTGGGCACGCTATAGCGGTTGCGCTGCACGTGGATCAGCCCCGTGGCCGAGACCCGTACCGGTTGCTCGATGTAACCGTCGAACGCTCGGGGCAAGGGCATCAGCCGCGCCTGCTCGTCTTGCAGCAGCTCGGCTATGGTCAGTTCTGACCACTGTGGATGGCGCATCTCCTCCCAGGCGCTCCTGCAGCGCTCGGCAAGCCAGCGGTTCAGTTCATCGAGACTGGCCCAGCGCCGCTCGGCCACCTCATGCCAGATTTGCCGGCGCCGGTCCTGGACGTTCTTCTCGACGATGCCCTTCTCCCAACCCGCGGCGCGGTTGCAGAACTCCGGCTCGAACAGGTAGTGCGAGCACATGGCCTGGAACCGCACGTTCACCGTGCGCTCCTTGCCGCGCCCGACGCGGTCCACCGCGGTCTTCATGTTGTCGTAGATGCCGCGGCGCGGCACCCCGCCAAACGCGGCAAAGGCGCGCGCGTGCGCATCGAAGAGCATCTCGTGGCTCTGGCCGGGGTAGGCCACAAGCCAGAAGGCGCGGCTCGCGGCAAGCTTCGTGTGCGCCACCTCCAGCCGCCGGCGCAGGCCCGCGACGAAAGCGTACTCGCAACTCCAGTCGAACTGGAATGCCTCTCCCAGCTCGAAGGCCAGCGGCACGTACGCGGCGCGCTTCGGTGCATCGGCCTGCTCGGCCTTCCAGCGGCGAACAAACGCGCAAACACGTCCATAGCCACCCGCATAGCCTTGCGCCCGGATCGCCTGGAATAACCCCTTCGCGGTGCGCCGCTCGCGCCTCGCGCGGTGGCTGTCGGTCCTCAGCCACGTCTGCAGCACTTCGGTCCAGCCATCGAGCTTGCTCAGCGCCTTGCGCGCCGGGTACACCGGCTCGACCACCTGCGGCCGCCGCATCCAGCTGCGCACCGTGTTCCTCGACAGGCCCGTGCGCTTGGACACCTCGCGCAGCGACATCCCGTCTCGCAAATGCATCCGTCTGATCTTGGCCAACATCCCCACGTTGATCACTCCTCGTTCTCCCGCTCGTTTCTGGAGCGGGCAAGTCAATCACGTGGGTCAGTTTTGCGTGAAAACTACCTCCCGAAGTGGGTCAGTTCTGGATGGACGTCAACAGTCAATGATTCGTGAGATCGCGTTGGTAACTCCCTGAACCCGCCGCCGCACCAGAAGTAAGGGTTCGCGCCAAAGTCGAGGGTGGGACTCGAAGCCTTCACCTGGTTCCTCAAGGAATTCGCCGCGCACGGGAGAAATTGTCTGCACGAGGGCCGTCATAAAAGCCTGGGTGTCAGTAAACCCCATTGGGTGGTAATCGGCGCTGGCCAACTCCCGCTGGCGTGCATCAATCCCAGCGGCATTGAGACCTTCGAGATCAATAAGCAGCGAGCTGTACAACTCGGTGTCACGATCGGTTTCGATCACTCTAAATTCTGGCTTCGAGGGATCGAAAGAGAGCTCTACGCGCTTCAACAGAATAGGGTGGTGAATTTGCACTTCGACGAGTTCCATCACTGACCGTACCCGCCAGTTGAGCATGCCGTCAGCGACCATGAGTTCGAGCCGCTCTCCGTCCTTCTCTAGAAGCGCATAGAGTTCATAAATCCTATCGAAGAAAGCGAGCGCAACTCGGGCTCGAATCTCCGGCTCTACCCAGGCCTTGCGGATTGCAGTCCATTGCTCCCAGGCGATCGTTCGCTCTGGATCATCGGCGAATCGAATGGTTTTCGGTTCTCCCTCTTCGGTAAGCTCATTTTGGCTTTCCGCGTGGGAGGCCTCCGCAGTTGGGTCGTCCCAGCCCGAAATAAGCCAGTCGCGGAGGACTGGCGGAGGTTGAACGCAGCGCGTAATCCTCGCTCTGGCGATCTTCATTTCGAACGCGGCGGGTGGCTGCCCCTCAGCCACCACCGGTCGGACGAGTTGGATTGATGGGTGTTCAGGCAACCGAGTCAGAGGGATGACGAAAACCTGCTCCTGCAATGTCCGCTCGGGACGGTTTCGCAGGCGGTTCACTTCATACAGGAACCTGAACAGTCGCCGGATGCGACTCTTGGGTGAGGGATCCTCTTCTTCGTGATGATCCGGGGTCATGGGAACGGGAGTTGCCAACGGATAGGCGCTATTCGCCCTGAGTCCGATCGTGCAGCTTCTATCCGGCCCTGTGCCGGATCGATCAAGACGTAGCGGGCCTGGGCTTCGTTAAGTCCGAAGGTACTGAGTCCGAAGGTACTGCCGGGCATCGACATGCTGCGATAATATCCCCGGGAACCCTATCGGAGGAATCATGAATCGTCGCGACTTCAACAAGGCCGCAGCCGCAGTCGGCGCCGCCGCTGCGTTTTCCCCGCTCAACCGCGCCTTCGCGCAGGCGCAGAAGCTAAAGGTCGGCGTGATCCTGCCGCGCTCCGGGGTGCAGGGCCTGATCGGCCAGTCCTGCCAGATGGGCGCCGACATCGCGCCCGCGCTCATCAAGGACATGCTCGGCGTGGACGTCGAACTCATGAACGCCGACTGGGAAACCAACATCGACGTCGCGCGCACCCGCGCCGAGCGCCTGATCCAGGAAGGCGCGCACGTGCTGGTCGGCCCCTTCGATTCAGGCGCCGCCTCGGCCATCGCGCAGGTCGCGGAGCAGCGCGGCGTGCCCTTCGTCATCAACATCGCCGCCGCTCCGCCGATCACCGAGCAAGGCTACAAGTTCGTGTTCCGCAACTTCCCCACCGCGATCGACCTCACGGTCAACGGCCTGGGCCTGATCGGCGAGCTGTTCCGCGCCACCAACGTGGCGCCGCGCACCGCGGTGTTCATGCACGTCAACGACACCTTCGGCCAGGCGATGAGGGGCGGAATCAGCGCGACCCTGCCGCGCCTGACGCAGTTGCCATTCAAAATCGTCGAGACCATCTCCTACGATCCGGCGGCGAAAGACCTGTCGGTGGAAGTGTCGAAGGCGAAGGCCACCAAGGCCGACTTCCTGCTCCTCGTGTGCCGCCTCAACGACGCCATCATCCTGCGCCGCGAGATCGTCAAGCAGCGCTGGAACATGATGGGCATCATCAGCCCGGGCTCGCCCGGCCTCTACGAGGACCAGTACGCGAAAACGCTCGGCAAGCTTTCGGACTACGCGATTTCGAACAATCCCTGGTACAACCCGAAGACCAGGATGACGGCCGCCGTCATCAAGCAGCTGGCCAAGCAGTTCCCGAAGGACCGCATCAACAACCACGGCGCCAACATCAGCTACACCTTCGAGTCGATCCTCATCGCCGCCGACGCCTACAAGCGCTCCGGCTCGACCAACCCGAAGCAGCTCGCCGACGCGATCCGCCAGACCAACATCGTCGATCGTGTGAGTCTCGGCGGGCCGATCAAGTTCAACGCCAAGGGCCAGGTCGAGGGCAATCTTTCGGCCTGCGTGCAGAACCGCGACGGCACACCGCGCGTGATCCTGCCCGAGTCGGCGGCGGAAGCGAAGCCGGTCTTCCCGTGGCCCGATTACAAAAGAAGCTGATTGCCTCTTGACCTTGTAGTAAACGTCATCATCGCCGGTGTCCTCACCGGCATGGTGTACGGCCTGATGGCGCTCGGCCTGTCGGTGATCTACGGCGTGGTGCGGGTGGTGAACTTCGCGCACGGCGAGATGATGACCATCGCCATGTACGCGGTCATCGCCATGTTCGGGGCCTGGAAGATCGACCCCTTCCTCGCGGTGCTGCCGGTGGCGGCCGCGTTCTTCGCGCTGGGCTACCTGATGCAATCCGGGCTCATCAATCCGTTCATCACCCGTCCCGAGCACTCGCAGTTCATTCTCATGGTCGCCGTCGCCATCATCATGGTGAACGCGATGCTGATGATCTTCGGTCCCTCGGCGCGCAACGTGCAGGTGGACTACCAGCTCGAGTCCTTCGAAATCGGCCTGCTGCTGGTGGACAAGGCCCGCCTCTACGCCGCCGGCGTGGCGCTGGCGACGAGCGTCGGGCTGTTCCTCTTCTTCAAAAGGACCTTGGTTGGAAAAGCCATTCGCGCCTGCGCCGACAACCACCTCGGCGCGCGCGTCGTCGGCCTGAACGTGAAGCACCTCTATGCGCTCACTTTCGGCCTGGGCTCGGCCTGCGTCGCGGTGGCCGGCTGCATGATGATCCTGATGGTCGAGGTGACGCCCAACCTCGGGCCCGCCTACACTCTCCTCGCCTTCGTCATCGTCATTGTCGGCGGGCTGGGCTCGATGCCGGGCGCGCTGGCGGGCGGCGTGCTGATCGGCGTCTCCGAAGCGCTGGCGGGCCTGTTCATCACGCCCTCGGCGAAGAGCATGGTCAGCTTCGGCCTGCTGATCCTCGTGCTTCTGCTCAGGCCGCAGGGCCTGCTCGGGAAGAAAGCATGAACCGGCGCGCGATCGCCCTGCTTTGCGTGCTTGGAATCCTTCTTCTGGCGATTCCCAGGATAGCCAATGCGTACGTCCTCTCGGTCGCGACGCTGATCCTGTTCTTCGCCTTCACCGGCCAGGCCTGGAACGTGATGATGGGCTTCTGCGGCCAGCTCTCGCTCGGCCACTCGCTCTATGTCGGCGTCGGCGCCTACGCGGCGGCGGGGCTGTTCGTCCACTACGGCATCGGCCCCTGGGCGGGTGTCTGGCTGGCGATCGCGCTGTGCGTGGCGATGGGTGCGGCCATCGGCTTCCTTGCCTTCCGCTTCGGCGTCTCGGGCGTGTACTTCGCGCTGCTCACCATCGCCTTCGCCGAGTTCACGCGCATCGGCTTCGACCACATCCAGTGGCTGGGCGCCTCAGGCGGCCTGTTCCTCAAGGTGGCGCAGCGCGAGCAGATGGACCTCGCGAACTTCCGCGGCCCGCCGGA
>JANNXB010000297.1:0-3282 GCA_031409355.1 Betaproteobacteria bacterium
CCCGTGCCTTGCAGTTGCTTCAGTTTTTTCTTCAATCCTGAAAAAACAAAGGGCAGTAGTATCAATAAAACCACGGCAATCCTTCCGGCCGTCGCGAGGCCGGGTGAGATGTCGTCGCGCACCGCGCGCGCGACGATCCAGTTGCCGGACCACAGCAGCAGGGTCCCGGCGAGGACGAAGTAGGCCGTGGCGCGCATGTGACTGCATGCTAGCGCATGGGGCCGCATGCTAATCTGGATTCATGGCTCGAGTTTCCGCCGCAGGCCATTCGCTGGAGTACGTGTGGGTCAACCCCGGGCTCTCCGGCTCCGGTGCGACGCTCGTTTTCCTGCATGAGGGACTGGGCTCGATCCGCCAGTGGCGCGATTTCCCGCAGCAGGTGGCGAAGGCCACCGGCTGCCGCGCGCTGCTCTACAATCGGTACGGCTACGGCAATTCAGATGTGCTGCGGGCGCCGGGGGTCGGCGTGGAATTCATGCACGACGGCGCGCTGAACGAGCTGCCGGAACTGCTGGAGGCCCTGGCAGTGGAAAATCCCGTTCTCATCGGCCATTCCGACGGCGCCTCGATCGCTCTGATCCATGCGGGGACCTATGCAGTGCGCGGCGTGGTGGCGATGGCGGCGCATGTATTTGTGGAAGATTCCGGTTTGGACAGCATAAGGAATTTGAACCAGACATTCGAAACAAGCGGCCTTCCCGAGCGGCTTGGCAAGTACCATCGCAATGCGGGCAAGACCTTCCACCTGTGGGCCGATGCCTGGCTCGATCCCGCGTTCAGGCAGTGGAACATCGAGGAATACCTGCCGCGCATCAAGTGTCCCCTGCTGGCGATCCAGGGGGAGGGCGACGAATACGGCAGCATGGCGCAGCTGGACGCGATCCAGCGCCAGGCGGGCGGACCCTGCGAGCTGCTGAAGCTGCCCGACTGCGGCCATTCGCCGCACAAGGATCAACCGGAGAAGGTTTTGAAAGCTGTGGTTGATTTTGTTCAGAGGATTTTGTGAATAGTTCAGAAGCAATACGAAAGGATGCAAAGACAATCGGCCTGGTCGCTCTGGCGCACGGGCTGTCGCATTTCTTCCAGATCGCCACCGCGGTGCTGTTCCCGCTGATCAAGGACGATCTCGGGGTCTCCTACGTCGCGCTTGGCGGCACGGTGGCGCTGTACTACGTGGTGAGCGGCATCTGCCAGACGGCGGCCGGCTTCGCGGTGGACCGCTACGGCGCGCGGCGCGTGCTGTTCTTCGGCATGGCGCTCGCCGTCGCGGGCGCTGCGCTGGCGGGCTTCGCGCACAGCTACGCCATGCTGGTGGCCGCCGCGTTGATCGGCGGTATCGGCAACAGCGTATTCCATCCCTGCGACTTCTCGATCCTCAATTCCAGGGTCACCAAGGAGCGCCTCGGCTATGCCTTCAGCGGCCACGGCATGGCCGGCTACCTGGGCTACGCGGTGGCGCCGGTCTATGCCATCGTCATGGCCAGCGCCTTCGGCTGGCGCGGCGCGCTGCTGGGCGCGGCTGTGCTCGGGATACTGGTGATCGCGGTGCTCGCCGTGTTCCGTGATGCGATCCACGCCGGGCCGGTGGAGAAACGCGGTGCCGCCGCGGGCGGCGGGTTGATGGCGGATTTCCGCGTCCTGACCTCGCTGCCGGTGCTGATGTGCTTCGGCTACTTCATCCTCGTCTCGGTGGCGTTCATCGCGACGCAGAACTTCGGCGTTGTCACCTTCATGGCGCTGTACGGCGTGAGCGCGGTGCTCGCCTCGACCGCGCTCACTTCCTACCTGCTGGGCGGCGCGGCGGGGATCCTCGCGGGCGGTTTCGTCGCGGTGCGTACCTCGCGCCACGACCTGGTCGCGGTCACCGGCATGGCCTTCAGCGCGCTGCTCATGTTCATCATCGCCTCGGCCTGGTTCGCCACGGCCCTCCTGCCACTGCTCTGCGCGGCGGCCGGTTTCGCCACCGGAATCACGGGACCATCACGCGACCTGATCGTGCGCGCCACCACGCCCGCCGGCGCGACCGGCAAGGTTTACGGCTTCGTCTACTCCGGGCTGGATGTCGGCTCGATGGTGACGCCGATTTACTTCGGCTGGCTGCTCGACGCCGGGAAGCCGTCGATGGTGTTCTACACCGTGGTGGTCACGGCGATACTGACCATCGCCACGGTGCTAAACCTGCCAGGCAATAAAACTGCGGCCAGGGCCTAGCTGGCGTAGTCAGGACGCGTCATTAAGACGCGTAGTTGCTGCCCTTGCGCTCTAGCAGGCGGAGCAGGGCGGGCCAGTCCTTCTGGTTCGAGGGGCGGCCGGGGCGGTTGAACTGCTTGGAGGCCGCATCGCCGGCCGACTTGCTCATCTGGATCACGTTATCCATGCCGCCGGCAACCGCGTCCACCTGGATCTGGCAGGCGCAGTCGAGGTAGTACATGTATTCGAACGCCTCGCGCACCGTTTCGCCCAGGGTAAGCAGGCCGTGGTTGCGCAGGATCATGGTCTTGGATTCCTTGCCGAGGTCGGCTGCCATGCGCACGCGCTCGTCCATGTCGAGCGCGATGCCTTCGTAGTCGTGGTACGTGACCGAGCGCTGGACGCGCATCGCGTGCTGGCTGATCGGCAGCAGGCCGCATTTCATCGCCGAGACGGCGACGCCGGCGCGCGTGTGGGTGTGGATCACGCACTGCGCCTCGGGGCGCGCCTCGTGGATGCAGCCGTGGATGACGAAGCCGGCCTCGTTGTAGCCCAGGCCGGTCGGGTCGTCGATCACTTTGCCGTCATGGTCGATCTTTATCAGGTTGGAGGCGACGATCTCCTCGAACATCAGGCCGTAGGGGTTGATGAGGAATTCGTCGTGGCCGAGGAGCCGTGCCGAGAAGTGCGTGTAGATCAGGTCGGTCCACTTGAAGATCGCGGCCAGCTGGTAGGCCGCGGCGAGGTCGACGCGCAGGTCCCACTCTTCCTTGCTGACGCGCTCCTTAACTGACTTGGCTTGGCTGGGCTTGAGGACGGCGCTCATCTGGGATCTCCGGGAATTTCGTGGATTCTACTGCTTCCATGGCTTCGAGCAGCAGGGCTGGATCGTTCTGCGAAAGGCGCCCCGAATCCGACAGCATCCGGCGCCACAGCCGCGCCCGCCGGTGCCCGTGGTACAGGCCGAGCATGTGCCGGGCGACGCCGCGCAGCGACGATTGGTTGTCGGCGTACTTCTTCATTGCCCTTACAACGTCGGGACGGGTCTTCCCGGGATCCGCCATCACCCAGGGGTCGTGGTAGGCGGCGCGG
>JANNXB010000298.1:0-9859 GCA_031409355.1 Betaproteobacteria bacterium
TCTTCCTCAGCCGCGAGACGGTGGTGCCGATCGCCGCGGTGAGCGACATGGCGTTCTGGCGCGAGAAACTCTTCGCGATGATGGCGCGCAACGCGGGCAACGCCGCCGACTACTTCAAGCTGCCCACCAACCGGGTCATCGAACTGGGCACCAAGGTGGAGATCTAGCCTTACTTCATCAGGCTGGGCAGGAAGAGCGATATCCAGGGCACCGCGATCAGGATCGCGAGGCGGATGCAGTCGACGGCGACGAAGGGCATCACGCCGCGGAACACCGTGCCCGTGCTCACCTGCGGCAGCAGCGTCTTGAGCACGAAGAGGTTCATCCCGACCGGCGGGCTGATGAGGCCGATCTCGACCACCACCACGATCAGGATGCCGAACCAGACCGGGTCAATGCCCAGGTGCACGATGAGCGGGAAGAAAACCGGCACCGTGAGCAGGATCATCGAGAGCTCCTCCATCGCGGTGCCGAGCAGCACGTAGATCACCATGATCACCGCAACCACCGTGACCGGGCCCGCATTCCACCGCGTGACCAGGCTGATGAGGTCCGTCGGCATGCTGGTAATGTTCACGAATTCCGCGAACATCAGCGCGCCGATGAGGATCATGAAGAGCATGCTGGTGGTGCGCGCGCTCTCGACGAGCGCGCCGTAAAGAGATTTCCACGTCAGGGAGCGGCGCGCAAACGCGAACACTAGCGCACCGAACGCGCCGACGCCCGCACCCTCGACCGCGGTGAACACGCCGCCGTAGATGCCGCCCATGACGAGTGCGAACAGAGCGATCACGCTGGTCACGCCCTTGTAGATGAGCGACAGGCCGAACACCGCGAGCGCGCCCAGCACCGCCGCATCGTCCGATTCCAGCAGCTCCAGCTTGGCGCTGCCGATCACCGCCACGCCGACCAGCGCGAACCAGACCACGCCGTGCAGCGTGTCGAATCGATCCTTCCAGGTCAGGCGCTCGCCGCGCGGACCCGCCTTGGGGTCGCGCCAGGTGACGTACTGCACGGCAGCACAGAGCAGGACCGTGGCGAGAAGGCCGGGCAGCACGCCGGCCGCGAACAGCTTGCCGATGCTGGTGCCGGTCATGATGCCGTAGATCACCATGATGGTGGAGGGCGGGATGAGGATGCCGAGCGTGCCGCCCGAGGCGATCGCGCCGGTGGCGAGCGCGTCCGAATAGCCGAACTTCTTCATTTCAGGATAAGCGACCTTGGCGAAGGTGGCGGCGGTGGCGATCGAAGAGCCGCAGATCGCGCCGAAGCCGGCGCAGCCGGCGATGGTGGCCATCGCCAGGCCGCCGCGGAAATGGCCGATGAAGGCGTAGGCGGTGCGATACAGCTCCTGCGACATCCCGGCGCGCGTGACGAAGTTGCCCATCAGGATGAAGAGTGGCACCACCGAGAGCGTGTAGTTGCGACCGGTCTCATAGACCTTGGTCTGCGCGGTGGCGAAGGCCGCGCCCCAGCTCCAGTCGCGCATGTAGGCGTAGCCCACGATGCCGACCACGCCCATCGCGAGGGCTATGGGGATGCGCACCACGGCGAGGATCATCATCGCCAGCAGGCCGATCAGCGTTTCGGTCATGGCGGGGTCAGGTGGTGACCTGATTGGCGCTGCCGGCGCCGGGCACGAATATCTTGTAGACATGCATCAGGCCGGTGAGGGCGATCATCGCATCCATGAAGTAGACGAACGGCCCTACCGCGATGCGCAGCACATCGGTGGTGTCGCCATAGCCGTAGATCTTGCCGGCCTTGATCCAGACCTGCCAGGTGAGGAAGAACATGATCGCGGCGCAGATCGCGTGCACCAGGCGCACCAGCACGCGAAGGGCGGCCGGTGGCAGCACCCGGTCGATGAAGTCCATCGTCACATGCTCGTCGGCGTGCGACACCAGCGGCAGGCCGGCAAAAATCAGCACCAGCAGCGTGAGCTCGGTGACCTCGAAGGCGCCGCGGATCGGCAGGTTGAGCAGGTAGCGCGCCACCACGTCGGCGAAGGTGAGCAGCATCATGCCGAAGAGAAGCACCGACGCGGCGATGCCCAGCACCGCGTCGATGTGCTTTTCCCAGGCGTGCTCTTTCTTAGCGCTCATGAAAATGAAAGGGCGCGGTACGTGGTTACGTTCCGCGCCCCTTGCCGGTGTCCGGGACCTATTTCCCGGATGCAACCTTCTCCAGTTCCTGGCGGAATTCGTCGAGGATCGCCTTGGCGTTGGGAACCTTGACGCTGGCCTTCTTGATCCAGTCCTCGATGATCGGGCCATTGCGCTTCTGCGCTTCGGCGATCATCGCGGGAGTGGCGCCGGAGATATTCGCGCCGGCCGCCTTTAGGGCTTCCATCCCCACCTTGTCGGCCGTGTCCCAGGACTTGCCGTTCGAGCGCGCAGCGGCTTCGCCGGTCATTTTCTCGATGATGTCCTGGTCCTGCTTCGAGAGCTTGTTCCACTTGTCCTCGTTCATGAAGAAGCCGAACGAGGAGCTGTACAGGCCGCCGGGGAACACCGTGGCCTGGCCGATCACCTTGTCCAGCTTGAACGAAGCAATCGACTCGAAGGGGAAGAACACGCCGTCGGCGACGCCCGAATTCAGCAGTTCGTAGGATTCCGGCGCGGGCTTGACGAAGGCCGAGGCGCCGAGCGCATTGGCTACCGCTTCGGCGATGCCGCCGCCGGTGCGGATCTTAAGCCCCTTGAACTCCGCCATCGTCTTGAACGGCTTCTTGGTGAAGATCTGGCCCGGGCTATGCGTCCAGACTGCCATCAGCTTCACGCCCCGGTACTCGCCGACCTTGTGGAAATGCTTCCAGTGGATGCGCGAGTAGGCGACCGAGTTGATCTCCGCCGTGGCGCCCGCGCCGGGCAGTTCCGCCATCAGCGGCAGGATGTGCCGCGCGGGGGTGTAGCTTGCCGTCACGTACGAGAAATCCATCAGGCCGTCGCGCACGCCGTCGAACGTTCCCGGAGGCGCGGCGGGCGCCTTGGGCAACTCCTGGACCTTGATCCGGCCGGCCGTCGCCTTCTCGAGCTCGGACGCCCAGTTTCTCTGCCAGACGCTGAGGTGGTGGGTGGGCGGAACCCAGGTCGAGAATGTAAGCGTGGTCTGTGCCAGCGCGGGCGCGGCGGGCGCAAGGAGCGCGGAGCCGATAGCGGAAGCCAGCGCAAGTTTGCGGTACGTGAACATGAATTTCTCCTCCTCCAATGAAGCGCCTAGTGTAGCAGCCACGGGCAGGGCCGGCTGGAGATGCGCGTGACGCGGTGCGCCATTCGGGTTCTGTAGAAAACCCTTTAACTCCATCAAATGCATGCCTGATTACAGTGCGTTGCCGAGATTTTTCCGGCGCGAGGAAAAAATTCTCAGTGAAGCGGAAAAATTTCCGTCGCGGCGATTGTGTTCGCGAATCTATGTCGATATCATTGCTCGCTCGCTGGTCGGGGAGAGCGCGAATGCCATCGGTGGTCACGAAATCGGATCTTGTTCACGCTGCGGCGCGTGCCGGCAACCTGAGCAAGACTGCGGCGGGCGAAGCGGTGAACGCGGTGTTCGATGCGATCGTCACCAGTGTCGCCAAGGGTAACCGGGTCACGGTGGTCGGATTCGGCACATTCCTGCCGCGCAAGCGCAAGGCCCGCGCCGGGCGCAGCCCGGCCAACGGCAAGGAAATCAAGATCAACGCCAAGACGGTCCCGGCCTTCGCCGCCGGCCAGGGCTTCAAGGACGCCGTAGGAGACCGCTAAAGGTCTTTGAATTTTCGGGGATTGCCAAGCCCGTGGTGAATGGGCAGAATCACCCGAACATGGACAGTCCGCTCATCCTGTCGCTAGACAACCACGGCGTCCCGCATCGCTGGATCAGCTGGCAGCAGGCCTGCTTCTATTACGCCAAGAACCTGGTCGCCTGGACCATGGGCGAGGAGACCTTCACCTTCTACGGCGGCGTGTCGCGCGTGACCGGCCTGCGCTCCAGCATTACCGCGCATTCGATCATCGCGATCAAGGGCAAGGCGCTCGCCGCCAAGGGTTTCAACCAGGTGCCGCCCCTGAACAACCGGGAACTGTTCCGCCGCGACCGGCACATGTGCGCCTACTGCGCCGGCGAGTTCAACTACTTTCGCCTGACGCGGGATCATATCCGGCCGCTGTCGCGCGGCGGACGCGACACCTGGATGAACGTGGTCGCAGCCTGCCGCCACTGCAACGGCCACAAGCGCAATCGCCTGCCCGAGGAAGCCGGCATGGAACTTCTGTACCTGCCGTATGTGCCGAACAAGGCGGAATACCTGATCCTCACCAACCGCCGCATCCTGTCGGACCAGATGGAGTTCCTGAAGCAGCACGTGGCGGCGCATTCCCGCCTGGTCCTCGCCCCTGCCTGATTTCTGGCGCAATAGCGGCATCCAACTGCTCGAGAAGGACGCCTCGGGACGGCTGAGCGTCACCGACGACTATCTGCGCGCCTATTACCTTAGGCCGGAAGTGCATCCGGTCGAGGAGTCCTGCGATGCCGAGCGGGCCCTGCACGAATCGCTCATGCGGGAGCCGCGGCGCCCGGTGCCGAAGGAAGAACTGAACCTCCTGAAAGACGCGGACGCCAGGGAAAATTACGAGGTCGTCCTGCGCTTTCGCGACCGGCTGCTGCAGGCGGGCACGGTTGAAGGCTGCTACATGAACCTGTTCCAGGGCGGCATCGACATCCCGCCGCTGTTCATCGAACAGATGGCGCACGTGGTGCTGCGCAACATCCTGGATGGTTGCGAGGATCCGCTGCTCCTGCGGGCCGCGGAGATCCTCTTCCGCGACCAGAAGGCGACGATCCAGGAAGGCCATGTGCTGCTCGCCGACCTGGAAACCGTCGAGATGCACGCCTCCGGTTCGCAGTACGGCAGCCTCGGGCGCCTGATCGTCGAGGCGCAGGGCGCGACCGCGAAAACGAACCTGGACGTGCTGGACCGGCAGAACGCCGCGCTCTATTGGGAGCGCGAGTCGCGCCACGACACGGTGATCAGCCTGACCTACGGGCGCCCGGCCCTGGACGGGTTTTGCCGTGTCCTGGAAGCCTGGATTTTTCATTTCCTTAACATAAGAGCCAAAATACAACCCATCAGGAACATCGAGGAACCGCGCTGGGCCTGGCACATCGGGCTGGACGCCGAGGCCACGGCCATCCTGAATTCGCTCTGGGCGGGCGAGGAGGTGGAGGCCGGGCGCATGCGCCGCATCCTCGCGCTGTTCCGGCTTGACTTCGACCAGCCCGCCGAGATGCGCGCCGACATCGCCGGACGCTCGGTCTACCTTGCGCTCGCAGCGGACGCAGAAGACGCGGTGAAGATGAAGCCGCAGAACCTGATCCTCAACCTGCCGCTGCGCCGCAGCTGATGAAACCCGAATACTGGGATCGCGCCAAACGCGCGCTCGCGCGCTGCGATCCGGTGATGGCCGCGATCATCCGCTGCCATCCGCGCGTTCACCTCGTGCCGCGCGGTGAGCCGTTTCACACTCTGGCGCGCGCCATCGTCGGCCAGCAGATCTCGGTCGCCGCCGCCCAGAGTGTCTGGAACCGGTTCTTGACTGAGGTTTCTGTCGTTTCACCCGAGCAGGTTCTGAAAGCAAAAACCAAAGACCTAAGATCTTGCGGCTTGTCGGGTCGCAAGTGCGAATACATCTCCGACCTCGCGAGGCGCTTCGCTGACGGCGAGGTGCACGTGCACAAGTGGCCGGGCATGGACGACGAAGAGGTGATCGAGGACCTAGTCCAGGTGCGCGGCATCGGCCGCTGGACGGCGGAGATGTTCCTCATGTTCAACCTGCTGCGCCCGGATGTTTTTCCGCTGGGCGACCTCGGCCTGCAGAAGGGCCTGCGGGTCGCGTATCACGGCGGCAGGAAGATTTCATTGAAAACGATGCGCAGCCGCGGCGAGAGCCTGCGCCCCTGGCGCTCGGTGGCGACCTGGTACCTGTGGCGGTCCCTGGACCCTGTCCCGGTAGAATACTGACCCCGATGAAAACCCGGGCCGTATGAAAACCGTTTTCCTCGAATTCGAACAACCGGTTGCTGAATTGGAAGGCCGGATCGAAGAACTGCGCTACGCGCAGGACGACTCCGCGGTGGATATCTCCGAGGAGATCCAGCGCCTGTCGAAGAAGAGCCAGGCGCTCTCCAAGGACATCTACGCCAAGCTCACGCCCTGGCAGGTGGCGCAGGTCGCGCGCCATCCGCAGCGCCCTTACGCGCTGGATTTCATCGGCATGATGTTCACCGGATTTGAAGAGCTGCACGGCGACCGCATGTTCGGCGACGACCTGTCGATCGTGGGCGGCATGGCGCGCTTCGACGGCGAGCCCTGCATGGTGATCGGCCACCAGAAAGGCCGTGACACCAAGGAAAAGATCCTGCGCAATTTCGGCATGCCGCGCCCCGAGGGCTACCGCAAGGCCCTGCGCCTGATGCAGCTCGCGGAGAAGTTCGAGCTGCCGGTTTTCACCTTCGTCGACACGCCCGGCGCCTACCCGGGGATCGACGCCGAGGAGCGCAACCAGTCCGAGGCGATCGGCCGCAATCTTTACGCGATGGCGAGCCTGAAGACGCCTATCGTCGTCACCATCATCGGCGAGGGCGGCTCGGGCGGCGCGCTGGCGATCGCGGTGGGCGACGCCGTGCTGATGCTGCAGTACGCCACCTACTCCGTGATCTCGCCCGAAGGCTGCGCCTCCATCCTGTGGAAGAGCGCGGACAAGGCGCCCGAAGCCGCCGAGACGCTCGGCATCACCGCCAGCCGCCTGAAAACCCTGGGCCTGATCGACAAGATCGTGCCCGAGCCGCCCGGCGGCGCGCATCGCGATCCGCAGGCGACCGCGGCCTCGCTCAAGAAGGCGTTAGCCGAGGCTTACCGGCAGCTGAAGGACAAGAAGCCGAAAGAGTTGATCGAAGAGCGCCTCGAGAAGCTGATGGCCCATGGCCGCTTCAAGGAAACTGCCGAGCGCTAGCGCGGCGTTTTTGGCGCCGCTACAACTCCGCGGAAAACGCGTCGTCGTCGGTCTGTCGGGCGGAATCGATTCCGTCGTCCTGCTGCATGTACTCCACGAGTATGCGCATCGTTTCGGCTACAAGCTCTCGGCGGTTCACGTCAATCACGGCCTTAGCCCCAACGCGGCTGACTGGCAGAAATTCTGCTCGAGCTATTGCCGTGACCTTGGGGTTCCATTCAAGGCGTTCAAGGTAAAAGTAAAAAGAAAACGCGATGGCCTTGAGGCGGCGGCGCGTGAAGCGCGCCGCGCAGCCATGCTCAAGACAGGAGCGGATGCGATCGCGTTCGGCCATCACCTCGACGACCAGGCGGAGACCGTGCTGTTCAATTTGTTGCGCGGCGCTGGATTGGAAGGGGCGAGCGGCATGCCAGCTGTCGGGACGCTCGGCGACAAGATTCTCCTGCGACCGCTGCTCGACGTGCCGCGCGCTGAGATTCGCGCCTACGCCGCCGCCCGCCGCCTGGCGTGGATCGAGGACGAATCCAATGCCGATGAGGCGTTGACGCGCAATTTCATCCGCAGGAGCGTGGGCCCGTTGCTCGAATCCCGGTTCCCGCGCTGGCGGGAAAACCTCGCGCGCGCGGCGCGCCATTTCGCCGGCGCCGAGCTCGATGCGCAGCGGCTGTTGCGCGGCTACCTGAAGGGCAAGGGCCTGCGCGCGCCAAGCGAAGCCAAGCTGGTCGAGATGCTGAAGCAGCTCGGTTCGGCCAGCGCCGCGATCGCGCACGACGGCGTGGTGTTCCGCCGTTACCGCAGCAAGGTATTCCTTGAAAAAGGAAAGTCCAGGGCGCCGTTCAAGCCACGCGCCTGGAACGGAGAATCCCGGCTCGCATTGCCCGACGGTGAACTGCGGTTCAGGCGAGTGAAGGGGCAGGGCATCGACAGCGCCCTGTTGGGGAAGAAATCATTCCAGGTCCGCTTGCGCTCCGGCGGAGAGCGCCTGCGCACCGATGCGAAGCGGCCGAGCCGCACGCTGAAAAACCTTTTCCAGGAAGCCGGCGTGCCGCCCTGGGAGCGGGAGCGGATGCCGCTGCTGTGTTGCGGTAAGGACGTGGTCTGGGTGCCCGGGTTGGGCGTGAATGTCGCCTATCGGGCGGGCGGGACGGTGCTCGGCGTCGTCCCGGAATGGTGCCCTAGAATTGAATCAATGTAAGTCAGATTTGCATGGGTATTACTACTTAACTATAGTAATACTTTAGCCAATCTGCATTACTAGATGAGGGCGCGCCATGAAAGGATCCACGGTCACCGTCAAGGGCCAAGTCACCATTCCAAGAGAGATCCGTCACCGGCTCGGCGTGAAACCTGGAGATCGCGTTCGTTTCCGTGAATTGGAAAACGGGGTCGTGATCGAGCGGCAGGACAACCGCGTCGAGGCGCCGTTCGGATCGCTAAAAGCGAGACGTGGGGCTACGTTGAAGCAAATGGCGAGCCAGACGCGCAAGGGCTGGACACGTCGTGCTCGCGGTTGATACCAACGTCCTCCTTAGGCTGCTGGTGGATGACCCGGATGCCAGTGGGCAATGCGACCGGGCGCGCGCACGGGTAAAGGATGAGGAACGAGTGTACGTACCATTCGTGGCCGTCATCGAAGCAATCTGGGTGCTGCGCACGAGCTACCGGTTCTCCAAGAAGGAAATCCTCACGGTGTTCCAGCAACTCTTGGAGAACGAGCGATATCAAATTGCGAACAGCAAGGTGCTTGGCGACGCGTTGATATCCTATTTGAGTGCCAATGTCGATTTCGCGGACTGTGCAATCCACGCTGAGGCACAGCGGGAGGGCGTCGGCCTCCTGACGTTCGACCGGAAGCTGGAACGTCTCAGCGGCGTCGAGGTTTTGCGCGCGTGAGCGCAAATGCTTCGCGCGCGGTTTTCGCTTCGGAACTGCCGGCGGCAAGCTGGACCTGGTCGTGCGCCATGTGGCTCGCGGCGTGCGCGCCGATGCTGGCGTAGGCGTTTATCGACTCCTTGCTCATGCGCACCGAGTTGCGCGGCAGCGCGAGCACCTTCGCCGCGATTTCACGCGCCGCTTTCAATGCTTCACCTTTTGGCGCGAGCCAGTCCGCGAGCCCGATCGCCAGGGCCTCGTCCGCCGTAACGCGCTCGCACAGAATCGTCAGGCGCTTCGCCTGCGCCGGTCCGAGGAGATTGACGAGGCGGGGAAGGGTGCCCCAGGTGAGCGGAATGCCGAGCGCGATTTCGGGCAGCGAGACGAACGCGTTCTTCGCCATCACGCGCCAATCGAGTGCCGCCACCAGCGCGAGGCCGCCGCCGATGGCGTAACCCTCGATGGCGGCGATCGTGACCTGCGGCAGCTCCTCCCAGGCGCGCGCCATGCGGTAGCCGAGCGCGGCGATCTCGCGCTGCACGGCCAGCGGTCGCTCCGCGTTGCCCCAGCGGCTCGCGTCCTTCAGGTCGGCGCCGGCGGAAAAGCACACGCCGCTGCCTTGCACGATGGCGACATCGACATCGGCGCGCGCCGCGATTTCTCCGGCGCAGGCGATCATTTCGCGCATCAGTTCGGCCGACATGGCGTTGCGCGCCTCCGGCCGGTTCAGCGTCAGCGTGGCGACGCCACGCTTGATATCGAGTTTCAGGGTGCGGTACATGCGCTTAAGCCCTTGTTTTTATGTGAAAGTGCACGAAGCCATGCTATACTCAAAAACTATTCTGTAACAGTACACGGGGATCATGGCATGGCGGTAGAACGGACTTTTTCGATCATCAAACCGGACGCGGTGGCAAAGAACGCAATCGGACAGATTCTCGCGCGCTTCGAGGCTGCCGGCCTGAAGGTCATCGCTGCCCGCATGATGCACCTGT
>JANNXB010000299.1:0-4523 GCA_031409355.1 Betaproteobacteria bacterium
CGCCCGGGCGTTTCGGTCGGCTTCTGGTGGGGCCGTCCGGTCGGCCTGTCGCTCGGATTCTTCTTCGGCGACTTCGACTGGAACCGGCGCCACGCGCACGTGGCGCACTCGAACAGCTACTACTATCGCGCCCCGGCGTACTCGAACCGCAGCGTAACCGCGGAGCGCGGCAGGTGGCAGCATGACCCGCAGCACCGCCGCGCGGTCACCTACCGCAACAGTGAAGTACGCCAGCGTTTCGCGAGTGCGCAGACAGAGCGTCGCGAAGCAGTGCGCGAAGAGCGCCGCGACGACCGTCAGGCCGGACGTCAGGCGCAGCCTGCCGCGACGGTACAGGCACAACCGCAAGCCGTGACGCCTGCGCAACGCGCAGAAAGACGCGAAGACAGGCGCGACGACCGGCGTGCGGAACGGCAGGTAGCACCGGCGACGGCGGCGACGCCGGCGCAACCGGCGGCGCAACCGCGTGCCGAGCAGCGCGACGACCGCCGCGCGGAACGGCAGGCGGCGGAAGCCCAACGCCAGGCGCGCCAACAGGCGCAGGACGGCCAGCGCCAGGCGCAGCAGCAGGCGCAGCAACAGGCGCAACAAGCCCAGCGTCAAGCGCAGCAACAAGCGCAGCAGCAGGCGCGGCAGCCCGCGGCGACCATGCCGGCGGCGCAAGCCCCGCAAACGCCGCGCGCCGAGCGCCAGGAGCAGCGCGAGGAACGGCGCGAGAAGCGCAGGGAGCAGCGCGAAGTGAAAGGTTAAAGAGCAGGGCTAGCTGTCGACCGTGAATGCGCTACCATGCGCCCTCTTCAAGGGAGCGCATTCATGGCTAAGATCGCAATCATCACTGGCTCAGGCAGCGGCGTGGGCAAAGCCACTGCCCTCGCCTTCCTGAAGGACGGCTGGAACGTCGCGCTCGCGGGACGCCGCAAGGATGCGCTCGAGAAAACGGCACAGGAATCCGGCGCCGGCGAGCGCGCACTTTGTGTGCCGACGGACGTCTCAAAACAGGATTCGGTGAAGGCGCTGTTCGCCGCGGCCAGGGACAAGTGGGGCCGCATCGATTGCGTCTTCAATAACGCGGGCGTCAACGCGCCGGGCACCTCGCTCGAAGAACTAAGCCTGGAGAAATGGCAGAACGTGGTCAACATCAATCTCACGGGCATGTTCCTGTGCATGCAGGAGGCCTTCAAGGTGATGAAAGACCAGAGCCCGCGCGGCGGACGCATCATCAACAACGGCTCGATATCGGCGCACGCGCCGCGGCCCGGCTCGGTGGCCTACACCGCCACCAAGCACGGCGTGACGGGACTGACCAAGACCGGCGCGCTGGACGGCCGGAAATACGACATCGCGGTCTGCCAGGTGGACATCGGCAATGCGCTCACCGAAATGGCCGCGCGCATGGCCAGCGGCGTGCCGCAGGCCGATGGCACGATCAAGCCGGAACCGCTCATGGACGTGGCGCACGTCGGCCAGGCCGTGCTGCACATGGCGAGCTTCCCGATCGAGACGAACATTTTGTTTCTCACGATCAAAGCGACGAAGATGCCATTTGAAGGACGCGGTTAGCATTTGAAGCCGGTAAAGTCCTATCGCGATTCGAAGTTCATCAACAGCAAGGAAGCGCGCGCGCTGCGCATCCTCGCGGAGTACCTCGAGCCCAAGGCGCGCCTCGATGCGAACGCCGTCGCCGACACCATCGTGTTCTTCGGCTCGGCGCGCTTCAAGCAGGATTCGCCCTGGTGCCAGGCGGCGCACAGCCTGGCCTTCCGCCTCACCCAGTGGTCGAAGGGCCTGCACGCCGACAAGCAGCGCTTCGTGGTCTGCACCGGCGGCGGGCCCGGCATCATGGAGGCGGCCAACCGCGGCGCCTCGGAGGCGAAAGGCCTGAACGTCGGCTTGTCCATCGCCCTGCCGCACGAAGAAGCTGCCAACCCGCACATCACGCGCGAGCTGCTGTTCCATTTCCACTACTTCTTCATGCGCAAGTTCTGGCTCGCCTACATGGCCAAGGCGATGATCGTGTTTCCGGGCGGTTTCGGCACCTTCGACGAGCTGTTCGAGGTGCTGACCCTGGTGCAGACGAAGAAGATGACCAAGCCGATGCCGGTGGTGCTGTTCGGCACGGAATACTGGAAGGACGTGGTGAACTTCGACGCCATGGTGAAGCACGGCACCATCAGCCCGCAGGACGTCAACCTGGTCTACCGCACCGATTCCGTGGACGACGCCTACAACTGGATCGTGCCGCTGCTCGCCAGGTACGCGCTGGAAAACCCCGGCGCAACGATGTAGCTAGCCGATCGGGTTCCTGAGCAGCCCGATTCCCGCGATTTCGGTTTCCAGCACGTCGCCCTTCTTTAGGAATTCGGGCGGCGTGCGCGCATGGCCGACGCCGGCGGGCGTGCCGGTGGAGATGATGTCGCCCGGCTCGAGCGTCATGCCGGCGGAGAGCTCGGCGATGATGCGCGGGATCTTGAAATACATGTGGCGGGTGTTCGAATCCTGCTTGATCGCGCCGTTGACGCGCGTCACCACGCGCAGGTCCCAGAACGACTTCACCTTGTCGGCGGTGACGATCCACGGCCCCATCGGGCAATGGCCGTCGAGGGATTTCCCCTTGAACCACTGCTGGCCGTGCTGGCGCTGGATTTCGCGCGCCGAGACGTCGTTGATCACCGTGAAGCCGAACACATGCTTCATGGCGTCGGCTTCCTTGATGTTGATGCCGCCGCGCCCGATGATCACGCCCAGTTCCACTTCCCAATCCACTTTCTGCGTCACGCCCGCGTGCAGTGGGATGCGGTCGTAGGGGCCGTTCACCGACAGCGGCGACTTGGTGAAGAACGTCGGGTGCTTGGGCAGCTCCGTGACGTTGGGGCGGGCCTTGGCGCCTTCCTCGAAATGCTCGACATAGTTCCAGCCGACGCAGAACACGTTCTTGCGCGGGCGCGGGATGGGCGCGAGGATGCGCACGGAGGACAGGGGAATGCTCTTGCCCTTCTTCAGAGCGCTTTTGACCTTCAGCAACCCGGCCCGTCCCGAGGCGATGAGGGAAAGCATGTCGTCGAATTTCAATTCGACCAGGTGCTCCGGCCCGCTCATCACGCCGACACGCGCCGGGGTGCCTTTTTTCTTCGCTGCAAACGTAAGGAGTCTCATGTGCGAAAGTGTACCTCCGAGTGGTAGCCTTGCGCATTATGAACGCACCACATAGCGAGCCGTTTCTCACCCTGCAGGAGATCGTCGCCGCCGCGCGCGCCAACACCGCGCCCGGGCCCTGGAGCTACCTGATCGGCGGGGCCGAGACCGAGACCACGGTGCGCCGCAACCGCCTGGCGCTCGACTCGATCGGCTTCCGGCCCCGGGTCCTTCGGGATGTCAGCAAGATTGATTCTTCTGCAGAATTTCTTTCAAACAAAATTCGACTTCCAGTCTTCCTTGCGCCCATCGGCGGCCTGGAATCCATCGTGGAGGGCGGCGCCGCCTCGGCCGCGCGCGGCGCGGCGCAGTTCGGCGTGCCGCAGATGCTGTCCTCGGTGTGCCAGCCCGGGCTTGAAGCGACTGCTGCCGCCGCCGAGACCGTCCGGGTTTTCCAGCTCTATGTGCGCGGCGACGACGCCTGGGTGGACGACCACGTCAAGCGCGCGAAGGACAACGGCTACACCGCGTTCTGCCTCACCGTGGATGTCGCCATGTACAGCCGTCGCGAGCGCGATATCGTCGGGCGCTTCGTCAAGCCCTGGCGCGCCACCGCGCCCGCCGGCAGCAACTTCCAGTCCGGCCTGTCGTGGAACCAGGTAAAGCGATTCCAGGACAAGCACGACCTTCCCCTGATCATCAAGGGCATCGCCACCGCGGAGGACGCCGAGATCGCGCTCCAGCACGGCGTTGAAGTCATCTATGTTTCGAACCACGGCGGCCGCCAGCTCGACCACGGCCTGGGCAGCATGGCGGTGCTGCCCGAAGTGGTGAAGGCCGTCGCCGGACGCGCCGAAGTCTGGGTGGACGGCGGGTTCATGCGCGGCACGGACGTGGTGAAAGCGATCGCGCTGGGCGCGAAGACAGTCGGCCTTGGCCGCCTCCCCTGCCTCGGGCTTGCCGCCGCGGGCGTTGCGGGCCTCGTGCGCACGCTGGAGATTCTGGAGAACGAAGTCCAGACCTGCCTCGGCCTGCTCGGCGTTACCTCCTTCGCTGAACTCACGCCGGTGCACGTGGCCTCCGCGCCGCCCGTGGGCGAGCACGACGTGTTCAGCGCCTTCCCGCTGCTCGGAGATTCGCCGTCCGCCTGAGGCGGCGGTCTACGACAGGGGCCTGATCCGCCCCATCGAGATTTTCACGCGGTCGCCCTCGTTCCATCCGGACGTGGCGGCTTCGTGGAAGACGCGCACCGAGCCGTCCTGCAGTCGCACCGAGACTTCCATGACGTTCACCGGCTCATTGCCGAGCTTGCTGGTCAACAAGGCGATGAACATCGCGAGCCCTTCGCCGGAGATGGTGCTGACATCGTGTGTCGCGTCGCCCAGCGTCAC
>JANNXB010000300.1:0-2250 GCA_031409355.1 Betaproteobacteria bacterium
CGCCCGCGCGCTGCAGGCGGAGCTCTCACCCGGGACGGTCGTGCGCTTTGTTTCGATTCCCACCCTGATCGCCATGAAGGAGCTTGCCAATCGAGCGCGCGACCGGGATGATATCGAGCACCTCCGCATGATCCTGGAAGAACAGCGCAAGCGATGAGCGACGCCCCGCAAGCCGACTGGTCGAACGCCACCTGGGAAGGCAGCCGCCGCGCCCAGTTGCGCGTCGCGCTGGCGCTGTCGGTGCGCGAACGGTTGCTGGCGATGCAGGCGCTCGGCGAACTTTCAGAGAAACTTGCGGCGATGCCTCGCAGGGCGACACCCTCCGTCGACCCGGGGAGCGCTACAACAAAGTAGACGCTTCAGGTGCGCGCGCGAAACGCGACCGGGCTTAGTATCGGGATGCGGGAGTCCGGCGCGAGGGTGAGCACGTCGTCATCGCCTGTCACGATGGCGTCGGCCTTGGCAGCGTAGGCGAGGCGGACGAACATTTCATCGTGCGGATCGCGGCATCGCGGCAGCCGGGTGCGCGTGCGCGGCTGCTTGATCGCTTCGGCGTGCTCCATGTAGTGGACGATGATGCTTTCACGGTCCTCCGGCGTCAGGCCGAAGCGGGGGTAGGCCAGCACCCGCACCAACTCGGCCAGCGTTTCATCCGACACCAGCGGGATCACCGCGCCGTTGACGATGGCCTCGCGCAACCATGCCAGAGTGCCGGCGCGAAACACAAACGCGGAAACGACGACATTGGTATCGATCACCGCGCGCCGCAAACGGCCCATCAGGCCGGACTCTTTGCCCCGCCCTTCGGACGCCGCGCCCAGCGCACCGCGTCGGCCACGTCCTTCTCGGTGATGCCCAGCGACTCGATCTTGCGCCACACCGCGTCCAGGCTGTGCATCCGCACCGGCTTGAGGATGATTTCACCGCCCACCTCGCGCACGGCGAAATACTCCGCGCCCGGGAACTTGCTGACCACCGCCTTGGGCAGGGTGATCTGGTTCTTGGAGGTAAGCTTGGCGAGCATCGCGGTTTCCTTTATTCCTTACAGTAAGGAATAGCGACTATAGCGCCATGTTGCCAGGCAGGCAACCGGTCCGGCCATTGAACCCGTCGCCTATCCTGGTTCCCGCACTCACCTGGGATCGAGCTTGTCGTAGATGCGCACGGCCTTGGCGGCGACCCACGAGGCGACGGTCCGGTCGAAGGTCTTGAAATGCTCCGCCGCCAGATGCGCGTCGAAGGCCGCCCGGTCGGTGTAGATCTCGTAGAGAAAGATGCGCTCCGGTTTCGCCGGATCGGCGCAGACGTCGAACTGAAGGCAGCCGGGCTCTTGCTCGCGGCTGGCCGTGGCGTTGGCAATCATCTGCGCACGGAACTCAACGAACTTCTCCGCCTTGATGTCGAATTCGACGGTAACGACGTACATTTTCTTTCCTTTCAGACTGGATGTTTCCTGCGCAGGTCGGCGACCTGTTCCGGTGTAAGGCAACGGACTTTCTCGTGCCGCAGCAGCAGAAAGAGTTTGGCGGTTGCTTCCAGTTCCTCGACTGCGTCTGCCGCCGCGGACAGCGATGATCCGGCGACCACCGGGCCATGGTTGGCGAGCAGCACCGCGTGGTGCTTGCCGGCGAAGCCTCGCACCGCCTGTGCGAGCGCCATGTCGCCCGGCGCATAGTAGGGAACCAGCGGCAGGCTGCCGATGCGCATCACGTAGTAGGCGGTGAGCGGTGGCAGCACATCGGCGGGATCCACGCCCTCCAGCACCGAGACCGCGACCGAATGCGTCGAATGCAGGTGCACCACCGCCGCGTTCTTCGCGCGCTCTTCGTACATGGCCAGATGCAGGAAGGCTTCCTTGGAGGGCGCATCGCCGGAAACCAGCTTGCCCTTCCAGTCGAGCTTGGAGAGCCGCGCCGGATCGAGCCGGCCGAGGTTCGAGCCGGTCGGCGTGAGCAGCCAGCCGTCGTCGCATTTCGCGCTGACGTTGCCGGTGGAGCCATGCGTCAGGCCTCGCTCATATATGGAGGCGCCCAGACGGCAGATTTCTTCCCGCAGCTTCGCTTCGCTCACGTCTGCATTCCCAGGGCCTTGTCGAAGAAGTCCACGGCGCCGAAGTTACCCGATTTAAGCGCCAGCGCGAGGCGCGGTTCGCCTACCGACTGCGTCCAGGGGACGCCCGGGTCGATCTGCGCGCCAATCCGCAAGGTGTTCACCCCGAGCGCGTTGACCACGGCGCCCGAGGTTTCGCCG
>JANNXB010000301.1:0-1750 GCA_031409355.1 Betaproteobacteria bacterium
GGCTGGGCAAGAATCTCGCGCGTCCTTACGCGTACCGCGTTCGCTTCATCGTCGGTCCGCACCCACCTGGCTTCCTGGCCGGTGCGCTCCTTTACGGTGCGCTGCACCGTGCCGAAACCGCCGTCCTCGGAGAAGGTTGCGCAGCCGGTGAGCAGCAGGCTGGCGAAGGCCACGATTGCGGTTCTCATTTGTGTCCTCCATGACCTGCGGGTGCCGGCGGCTTGGCGCCCGGCCTGGCTGGGCCGCTTTCCCGGGGCACATGGCCCATATGGCCGCCGAGGCGGCCCATATCGTCATTGGCCTGGCGCCATCGCACGATTTCGGGATCGGCGTACGGCCGGTAGTCCTTGAATACGGATTCGTACGCTCGCGCCGGAACGGCCGCCTTGGGATCGGCGGGATCGGGCCGCGTGGCGGTCTGTGCGGCGGCACCGCCGGCGAAGCACGCCGACAGCGCAAAAAGGGTCGTTCTATGCATGGCTCTCTCGACTCCAACAGACGCACGCGATCGAGCGTGCGAGCGCGGCGCCTGATTCAGCGGCGCCGCAAGGCTGTCAGGGCACTAGAGAGTGAGAGGAGGGCGATCCAGCCGTCCGGGAATGCGTCCTGGAAGGCTGCGATTGAGGAATGGAACAGGGGCCGCACTCGCTGCCGCGATGGGCAGCGGACGAGCCGATTCAGATACCAGCGGGGCACTGACCGAGCAGGCCGCGCAGTGGCTGCACTTGGCGGCAGAGCCCTCGTCCGGCGCTTCGTGGTGCGCGCCATCATGCTCGCAGCCGTCGCATTCAGCGTGGACCGCTTCTGCGGCGCCGTGATGCGCGGGCTCGCAAAAAGCCGCGACGACGCCCGCCATGCCGCGCAGCGGGATCGCCACGAGCAGGACTATCAGGATGACTTTCGCCAACCGGGTCATGCGGAAAATCGTATCACAGGCATCCACCCATTGACCGCGGCACGGAGTAACAGTTCTCGCAGTTTATGGGCCAAGTCTCAACTCTGCTACGGTGGGAGGGTCAAGCCCCCTTCTCTTGGGGCCCGG
This sequence comes from Betaproteobacteria bacterium, assembly GCA_031409355.1. Taxonomy (GTDB): domain Bacteria; phylum Pseudomonadota; class Gammaproteobacteria; order Burkholderiales; family SG8-39; genus RBG-16-66-20. The sequence continues at coordinate 1,043 of JANNXB010000301.1, forward strand.
CGAGGTCCTCCAGGATCGGGCAATCCGGCCGGCCGTCGCCGTGGCAGTTGTGCGTCAGGTGCTCGAGCGTCGCCACCATCGACTGCATCTCCTGGATCCGGCGCTTCAGGTCCTGCATGTGGCCGCCGGCGATCTTCTTCACCGAGGCACTCGGGCGCGACTTGTTCTGCCAGAGCGCGAGCAGTTCGCGGATGTCGTCCATGGCGAACCCGAGCGTGCGCGCGCGCTTGATGAAGCGCAGCGTATGCACGTCCTTGTCCGAATAGACGCGGTAGTTGGCGTAGGTGCGGGCGACGTCCTTCAGCAGCCCGATGGCCTCGTAATGGCGGATCATCTTCACCGAGACGCCGCTCGTTTTGGATGCCCGACCGATGTCGAGCAGCCCTTGGCCCAGGGCATCCGCGTGTTCGAGTGGCAGTTCGCGTTTCCCCATATCAGACTCCCTTTTGCCTCAGCTTTCGGTAGGCGACCACCATTGCTGGTGGCAAGATCAGCCACTGCAACAGCGGCGAAAGACCAATGCCGAAGATCAACGGCATGGCTGCCGCATAGCCCCAGTTGCCGGCACGATAGACATTGTGCCATTCGCTCCACACGGTGTACGCCATCCCACCGATCACCACGATGGCGCCGCCTGCCCACGGGTACGACACCGGCCAGTCAGCGCGCCAGAGCAGCATTCCGGCCAGCGCGAACATCGCGAGCGCG
>JANNXB010000302.1:0-6117 GCA_031409355.1 Betaproteobacteria bacterium
CTATGACAGGCTCTTTTACAGCCCGACGGTGCTGGAGAACGTTACGCCGACAATGCGGGTGTACACCGAGGAAGTCTTCGGCCCGGTGCTGTCGGTCGTGCCTTTCGACACCGACGAGGAAGCGATCGCGCTGAATAACGCGACCGAGTATGGGCTTTCCACCGGCGTGATCACCCAGTCGGTGGAGCGGGCCATGAATTTCACCGCCCGGCTGAAGACCGGGATCATCCATATCAATGACCAGACGGTCGCCGACGAGCCTTGGGTGCCGTTCGGCGGGCGCGGGGCCTCGGGCAACGGCGGACGGCACGGCGGCATCGCCAACTGGGAGGAGTTCACCCAGTGGCAGTGGGTCACCATCCAGGATCGGGCAACGCCTTATCCGTTCTGACCGGGGCCGGCTCGCCTCAACCCGGGTCGGCCGCGGTCCAGCGATGCAGCGTTGCGGCAAGCAGGCCGCCTGCCGCCTGCGCGAAGATGAACCCAGGAGCGTCAGCGGGTCGGATGCCGGCGAAGGTGTCCGACAGAGTGCGCGCGATCGTGACCGCGGGATTGGCGAACGATGTCGAGGCGGTAAACCAGTAGGCGGCGCTGATATAGGCACCGACCGCATAGGGAACGGCGTCGGGTCGGTACTTCGCGCAGTTCAGGATGACGGTTGCAAGGCCGAATGTCGCCAGCAGTTCGCTGAACATTTGCGCTGAACCCGCCCTCGCGTGCTGGGAAACGAACACGAACGGCAGCTCGAACATCGCGTTCGCGGCCATGACGCCGGCGATCGCCCCCGCGAACTGGGCCGCGAGGTAGCCGGCCGCCGCTGATCGAGGTAGCCGGCCGAAGCCTGCCTCGATCAGGCTGACCACCGGGTTGAAATGCGCGCCCGAGACCGGACCGAAGGCCAGGATCAGGGCGATCAGGCCGGCGCCTGTCGCGAGGCTGTTCGCAAGTAGCGCGACGGCGCCATTGCCGCCGGCAAGCCGCTCGGCCATGATTCCCGAGCCGACCACGACCGCGAGCAGGAAGCCGGTGCCGAGGAACTCGGCCACCCACTGCCGCGAAGTCATGATTTCGCGATGTCGCGAACGCGGTTCTGCAAGGCCATCCGGTCAAGCTTGTCGAGCGGCAGACTGGCCAGGAGTTCGATCCGGCGGCGGAGCATCATTGCGGTATCTGCGAAAGCCTTCCGGATCTCCTCGTCTGTGCCTTGCACTGCCGCAGGATCAGGCATGCCCCAATGTGCGGTCATCGGCTGCCCGGGCCAGAATGGACACTGTTCGCCCGCAGCCTGGTCGCACACCGTAATGACGAAATCCATCGCTGGTGCGCCAGGCCCGGCGAACTCATCCCAGCTCTTGCTGCGCAGTCCGTCGATCGGCAGGCGAATCTGCGCGAGCAGTTTCAGGGCATGCGGATTGGGAGCGTCCTTGGGATGGCTGCCCGCGCTGTAGCCGCGAAACCTCCCCTGCGTAGCGGGCAGGCTGTTTGCGATCGCCTCGGCGATGATCGAACGTGCCGAGTTGCCGGTGCAGAGAAAAAGAATGTTCAGCGGCTTGCCTGACATGGAGGACTTTCAGCCTGTTTTCTTCAGGCGTTTGGATTGCGGAATCTCGCAAACGGGAGCGCAGGCGATGGCGCCGCCGCAGCAGTTCTCGGTCAGGAATCCGACCAGCGAGTTCATGCGCTCGAATTCCGCCGCATAGAAGATGAACCGGCCCTGTTGGCGTCCGGCAACAAGGCCCGCCGCGCAGAGTTCCTTCAGGTGAAATGACAGCGTGGCCGGCGGAACCTTCAACTGCGCGCCGATTTCGCCGGCGGCCACTCCGGCGGGCCCGGCCGCGACCAGCAGCCGGAACACTTTCAGCCGGCTTTCCTGCGCGAGCGCGGCGAGCGCGTGAACAGCGGACGTCGTTTCCATATTTCTATTATTATCGAAATGAAGAGCCAAGGCAATCGCTTCCCGTCCCGGCTGTAACACGGCTGTAACAACCCCTGCCTAAACTTTCACGCAGACACTAATCGAGAGAGAGAAATCATGAAACTGAAATCCGCACTTGCATCGCTGCTCGCGGGCGCACTGTTCGTTGGTACAGCCCAAGCTGCCGACATCACCGGCGCCGGCGCGAGTTTTCCCTATCCGATCTACGCCAAGTGGGCCGATGCCTACAAGAAGGCGACCGGGATCGGACTGAACTACCAATCCATCGGCTCGGGTGGCGGCATCAAGCAGATCACCGCCAAGACGGTCGACTTCGGTGCTTCGGATGCGCCGATGAAGGGCGAGGATCTGGAAAAGAACGGCCTCGTGCAATTCCCCGCGATCATGGGCGGGGTGGTGCCGGTCTACAACCTGAAGGGTGTCAAGCCGGGCGACATCAAGGTGACCGGCCCCCTGCTTGCCGAAATTTATCTCGGCAAGATCAAGATGTGGAACGACCCCGCGATCGCCAAGCTCAACGCCGGCGTCAATCTTCCGAACCAGGCGATCTCCGTGGTGCATCGCTCGGATGGTTCGGGCACCACGTTCCTGTACGTCAACTACCTGTCGAAAGTCAGCCCGGAGTGGAAGTCGGTGGTTGGCGAGGGAACGGCAGTGAAGTGGCCGACCGGCGTGGGCGGCAAGGGCAATGAAGGCGTGGCGAACTACGTCGCGCGCATCGACGGCGCAATCGGCTACGTCGAGTATGCGTACGCGAAGCAGAACAAGCTCTCGCATGCCCAGATGATGAACAAGGATGGTGCGATCGTGTCGCCGACCGACGATTCGTTCAAGGCAGCCGCAGCTGGTGCCGACTGGAACAGCGTGCCGGGCATGGGCGTGGTCCTCACCGAGCAGCCGGGCAAAGCAAGCTGGCCGATCACCGGCGCCTCGTTCATCCTGATGCACAAGGTGCAGGACAAGCCCGGGAACGCGAAGGAAGTGCTCAAGTTCTTCGAGTGGTCGTTCAAGAACGGCGCCAAGATGGCCGACGAGCTCGATTACGTGCCGATGCCCGATGCCGTCACCAAAGCGATCCAGTCGGCCTGGAAAACCCAGATCAGGGACGCCTCCGGCAAAGCGGTTTACTGAGTGCGCTGCAGCAAGCTGTCTTAGAGAGAAAAGGGGTGGCATCAGTCGCCCCTTTTTGATGCCGCCGCCAACCGACTCCCTTACAATTCACCTGGCTTGAAACTTCGATGTCCGCCACGCTGAACCCTACAGAAGCCGATACCGTCGCCTCCGCGATGAACGATTCCCAGAGTCCGCGCCGTCTGCGTTCCGCACCCTGGGCGGACAAGGCATTCGAGTGGGTGACGCGATTCTTCGCGATTGTGGTGTTCAGCATACTGGCTGCGATCCTCGTGTCGCTGGTCATCGGCAGCCAGTTGACGCTAGAGAAGTACGGGTTTTCGTTCATCTGGTCCAACGACTGGGATCCGGTGAAGGAGGAGTTCGGCGCGCTGGTGCCAATCTACGGCACGGTCATCACCTCCGTGATCGCGATGCTGATCGGCGTCCCGGTCAGCTTCGGCATCGCGATTTTCCTCACCGAGCTATCCCCCAACTGGCTAAAGCGGCCGCTCGGCACCGCGATCGAGCTGCTCGCGGCGATTCCGTCGATCATCTATGGCATGTGGGGCCTGTTCGTGTTTGCGCCGCTCTTCCAGACCCACCTGCAGCCGATGCTGATCGGCGCTTTCAGCGGCATCCCGCTCTTGAACTCCCTGTTCGCCGGCCCACCGATCGGCATCGGCATGCTTACCGCGGGCATCATTCTTTCCATTATGGTGATCCCCTTCATCACGGCGGTAATGCGCGATGTGTTCGAGATCGTGCCGCCCTTGCTGAAAGAGTCCGCCTATGGCCTTGGCGCGACGACCTGGGAAGTTGTCTGGCGCGTGGTGCTGCCGTATACCAAGGTCGGCGTCATCGGCGGCATCATGCTGGGCCTGGGGCGCGCGCTCGGCGAGACCATGGCGGTGACCTTCGTGATCGGCAATGCGCATCGCCTCGCGGTCTCGTTGAATGCGCCCGGCAACAGCATCGCCTCGGCGCTCGCCAACGAATTCACCGAAGCGGTCGGCGATCTGTATTACTCCGCGCTGATCGAGCTGGGCCTGATCCTGTTCCTCCTCACCACGGTGGTTCTGGGCCTCTCGAAGCTGCTGCTCATGCGGCTGGCGCGGCACGAGGGCGCGCAGACATGAATACTTCCGTCGCCGGCGCAACCGCGGTAAATCCGGAGAACCGGCTTTATCGTTCGCGCAAACGCTTCAACGCCATCGTGCTGGTCGTCGCGAGCATCGCGCTGGCATTCGGCCTGTTCTGGCTCGTCTGGATCCTCGGCACGCTTCTCTACGAGGGCGGCAATGCGCTCTCCCACGCCACCCTCTACTACCAGATGACGCCGCCGCCGGGGGCCGATGGCGGCATGGCCAACGCGATCTTCGGCAGCGTAGTGATGGTCGCGCTCGGCACCTTGCTCGGCACGCCGATCGGAATCCTCGCGGGCACCTACCTCGCGGAGTACGGCAGGGGCGGCTGGCTTGCCAGTGCGACGCGGTTCCTGAACGACGTACTGCTCTCGGCGCCTTCGATCGTGATCGGACTGTTCGTGTATACGGTCTATGTGGCGCAAGTGAAGCACTTCTCGGCCTGGGCCGGCGCTTTCGCGCTGGGATTGATCGTCATCCCGGTGGTGGTGCGTACCACCGACGACATGCTCAAGCTGGTGCCCAACACCCTGCGCGAAGCGGCAATGGCGCTCGGTTGCCCGAGCTGGAAAATGGTGGTATCCGTGACTTACCGCGCGGCGCGCACCGGGATCCTGACCGGGATCCTGCTGGCGATTGCCCGCATCAGCGGCGAGACCGCGCCGCTGCTGTTCACCGCGCTGAACAACCAGTTCTGGTCGATGAATCTGAATGAACCGATGGCGAACCTGCCAGTGGTGATTTTCCAGTTCGCCATGAGCCCTTACGAGGACTGGCGCCGGCTCGCCTGGGGCGGCGCTGCGCTCATCACGCTCACCGTGCTGGCACTCAATATCCTGGCGCGCGCGCTGTTCAGGAAGTCGGACTGAAACGAGGAATGTGATCCATGGAAACCAGCACTGCCAAGGCCTCCTCCCGGCCCACCATTCATACCACCATGCGCGGAGACCGGCCCGAGGAAGTCGCCGCGCCGTCCGAGCTGAAGCCCAAGCTCAAGATCAAGGGGCTCAATTTCTACTATGGCGGCTTTCAGGCGATCAAGAACGTCACCATGGACATCCCGGAGCGCAAGGTGACCGCGTTCATAGGTCCGTCTGGCTGCGGCAAGTCGACCCTGTTGCGCACTTTCAACCGCATGTACTCGCTGTACCCGGACCAGCGTGCCGAGGGTGAGATTCTGATGGACGGCGAGAACCTGGTCACGACCAGGCAGGACGTGTCGCTGATCCGCGCCAAGATCGGCATGGTGTTCCAGAAGCCGACGCCGTTTCCGATGTCGATCTACGAAAACATCGCCTTCGGCGTGCGGCTGTTCGAGAACCTTAGCAAGAGGGAAATGGACGAGCGCGTCGAGTGGGCCCTGGGCCGCGCCGCGATCTGGAAAGAGGTCAAGGACAAGCTCAACCAGAGCGGCCAGAGCTTGTCAGGCGGGCAACAGCAGCGCCTGTGCATCGCGCGCTGCATCGCCATCAAACCCGAGGTGCTGCTGCTGGACGAGCCTTGCTCGGCGCTGGACCCGATCTCGACCGCCAAGGTCGAGGAGCTGATCCACGAGCTCAAGACCGATTACACGGTGATCATCGTGACCCATAATATGCAACAGGCGGCGCGCGTTTCGGATTACACCGCCTACATGTATCTGGGCGAACTGATCGAGTACGACGTCACCGACACGATCTTCATCAAGCCCAAGAAGGCTGCGACAGAGGATTACATTACCGGCAGGTTCGGATAGGAGCACCAATGGGCGTCACCGAGCACATTTCCAAGCAGTTCGAGGCCGATCTCGACACTACGCGCACCCGCGTGCTGCAGATGGGCGGGCTGGTCGAGGCGCAGATCCTGGCCGCGATCCAGGCTTTTGCCACCGGCGATGCCGCGCTCATTGAGCAGGTCATCGAGAACGATGCACGCGTCAACGGCTAT
>JANNXB010000303.1:0-3954 GCA_031409355.1 Betaproteobacteria bacterium
TTGCCGCATGAAAAAAAGCTTGCGCTCACAGGCGGTGGCGCAGGCGCCCGCATCGAACTGCACCAGAACCCATTTGCCCTTGAGCGCGGGATGCGGCGGCAGCCCGGCCGGACGCGGCGCGATCAGCGTGCCGTAGTTGCCGGTCGCGCCGCCCGCGAGGTCGAGCTTCCATATCGCCCAGCTGGCGACGAACGGCAGCACGAAGAACGCGCCGAGCAGCGCGAGTTTCAGCCGGCCACGCCTGCGCTTTTCAGGGGTTTGGTTTTCCAATTTTCAGATTCAGGAAAATGAAGAAAGCGAGGGAAAGCGCCGCCAGGCCATACCACTGCAGCGCATATGCGTCATTCTTCTCGGCGCCGCTCTCGGCGAGCGGCCAGTCGCGCGCGAGCGAATCGGGTGGTGCCGGGGGCTGCGTCACCACCAGGCCTGAGCGCTGCTCGATGACGTAGGGTTCCAGCGCGAGTCCCGACCATGCGGCGTACTCGTCCACCGTCATGTTCTGGCGAACGTTGCCTGCGGCACGCCCCGCGCCCGCCGCAGTTCCCGCCGCAGTTCCGACCTCGAGGACGCGCGGCAGTCCCTGCCTGCGCACGCCCTCGAGGATGACCTCGCCGCGGGGCGCGGGCGGCAGTGCGTTGACCGCGCTCCAACCGCGCAGCACCAGGACGTTGCGGCCATCCGGCTGGCGCAGCGGCTGCACCACGTAGTAGCCCGGCTTGCCGCGATGCGGCCGGTTCTGCAGGTAGAGCGTGTGTTGCGCCAGCAACTCGCCGCGGAGCTTTAGCGGAACCTGCGCCACGGCCATCGCACGCTTGCCGGCGGCGCGGTCCGATTGCCAGTTTCCGAGCGCGATGCCGGCTGCGCAGCCGGCCGCCGCGAGGGCCGCAGCCCACCAGGGAGGGCGGAAGGAAAACGGAAGCATGTGCTTCATTCGGCCGCGCTACACTGGCCACGATGCGCTACGTGGTGATCGCGTTGTTGCTGCTGATCGTGGCGAGCCTTGGCTCGGCCGTGGTCTTCATGATGCGCGACCGGAGCGGTTCGACACGCATGGTAAAGGCCTTGGCGATCCGCGTCGGGCTTTCGGTAGTGCTTTTCGTATTGCTGACGATCGGCTACTACTTCGGCTGGTGGACGCCCGGACAGCTATAACCAATACACGAATACAAACAGCCCCAGCCACACGACGTCGACGAAGTGCCAGTACCAGGCCACGCCCTCGAAGCCGAAATGATGGTCGGGCGTGAAGTGGCCTGACAGCGTGCGGAACCAGATCACCGTCAGCATGATCGCGCCCAGCGTGACGTGAAAACCGTGGAAGCCGGTCAGCATGAAGAAGGTCGAGCCGTAGGCCCCGGTGGTGAGCTTCAGGTTCAGGTCGGCATACGCGTGCGAGTACTCGTAGGCCTGCACCCCGAGGAAGATCACGCCCAGCAGGATGGTGAGGAACATGAACCAGTTCAGGATCGAGCGCTTGCCCTGGATAAGGGCCCAATGGGCGATGGTCAGCGTCACGCCCGAGGTCAGCAGCAGCGCGGTGTTGATCGCGGGCAGCCCCCAGGCGCCCATGGTCTGGAACTTCTCCTCGAAGGCCGGACCGGCCGAGGGCCAGTGAGAGGTGAAATTGGGCCACAAGTAGGTATTGTGCTCGAGGCTCGCCAGATCAGGTACCGACACGATTCGAGCCCAGTAGAGCGCGCCGAAGAACCCGGCGAAGAACATGACCTCGGAAAAAATGAAGAGGCTCATCCCCCAGCGGAACGACGCATCCTCCCAGCCGCCGTACTTGCCGCCCTCGGACTCGCGGATCACGTCGCCGAACCAGCGGAACATCATGTAGAGCAGGATCATGGAGCCGAGCGCCACGCCAACCCAACCCGTGCCGGTGCCGTTGAACACGAACACCGAGCCGAGCGCCATGCAGAACAGCGAGAACGCGCCCATGATCGGCCAGGGCATCGGCTGCGGCACGTAGTAATGCACCTGGCGGGTAGTCGCGGAGGCTCCGTGTTCCATCATTTTCTCCCTTGGCCTAGCTAAGCACGATCCGTACGACCGTGAGCAACGTGAATATGAACAGCACGGCGAACAGCACGCCGGCGATCACCAGATGCACCGGATTAAGCGGCGCGCGATCGTGGTCGGCCTTGCGGCGGATTCCTGCGGCGGCGGCGAGCACGGTTTTCACGGTGTCGAGAAAGGATGATTTTTCCACGACGCTGTCCGTACTATGCATCAGCTCTTCCCCGCGACTTCGAAGAAGGTGTACGACAGCGTGAAAGTATTGATGTCGGCGGGCAACGTGGCGTCGACCACGAAGCTCACGGCCATCCGCCGCGTCTCGCCTGCGGCCAGCGTCTGCTGGGTAAAGCAGAAGCAATCGAGCTTGCGCACAAACTGGCCGGCGAGCTTCGGGCCGTAGCTGACGACCGCCTGGCCGGTGACCGGCGCGCTGCGCACGTTGGAGACCTCGTAGTCCACATTCACCAGCTGGCCGGGGTGTACCTGCATGTGCCGCACCGTCGGCTCGAAGCGCCAAGGCATGCCATGCGAGTTGGCATCGAACTCGATGGTCACCGTCCGGGTCAGGTCGACCTGGGTGTTGGCCGCGGGTTCGGCGCGCGCCACCAGCGAATTGATTCCGAGCGCCGCGCAGATACTGTCGTAGAAGGGCACCAGCGCGAAGCCGAAACCGAACATCAACACCGCGACGATCGACAGCCGCGTGAGCATGCGCTTGTTGTCTACCGCCTGCTCTGGGCTCATGGTTTGATGACCCGTAGCGTCATATCTTAATAAAGTAGTACTTGGCGATGATCAGGCAGAACGTCGTCAGCGAGATCATCGCCAGCAGCAAAGCGGTTTTTGTGTTCCGGTTCACGCGCGTCGTTACTTGAGCACCGGAGGCGTTTCGAAGGTGTGGTACGGCGCCGGGGTCGGCAGGTGCGTCCACTCCAACGAATCGGCACCCTCCCACGGCAGCTGCGGGGCTTTCTCGCCGCTCTTGATCGCCTTGAGGATGAGGTACAGGAACAGCAGCTGCGTCAGGCCGAAGCCGAAAGCGCCGATCGAGCTGATCTTGTTCCAGGTCTCGAACATCAGCGGGTAGTCGGGAATGCGGCGCGGCATGCCGGCCAGGCCGAGGAAGTGCTGCACGAAGAAAATCATGTTGAAGAAGATCATCGTCAGCCAGAAGTGCCACTTGCCGAGCGTCTCGTCGTACATCTTGCCGGTCCATTTCGGGAACCAGAAATAGACGCCGGCGAAGGCCGCGAACAGGGCGCCCGCCACCATCACGTAGTGGAAGTGCGCCACCACGTAGTAGGTGTCGTGCAGCTGGATGTCGATCGGCACCAGCGACAGCACCAGGCCGGTGAACCCGCCCAGCGTAAACAGGAACAGGAACCCTATTGCAAACAGCATCGGCGTCTCGAAAGTGAGCGAGCCCTTCCACATCGTCGCCACCCAATTGAACACCTTGACCCCGGTCGGCACCGCGATCAGCGTGGTGGCGTACATGAAGAACAGCTGCCCCTGCACCGGCATGCCCACCGTGTACATGTGGTGCGCCCAGACGATGAACGACAGGATCGCGATCGACGAGGTGGCGTAGACCATCGAGGCATAGCCGAACAGCGGCTTCCTCGAGAAGGCCGGGATCACCTGGGAGACGACGCCGAAAGCGGGCAGCGCGATGATGTAGACCTCGGGGTGGCCGAAGAACCAGAAAATGTGCTGGTAGAGCACCGGATCGCCGCCGCCCGCGGCATTGAAGAACGAAGTGCCGAAATGCCGGTCGGTGAGGGTCATCGGCACCGCGCCGGCGAGCACCGGCATCGCCGCCACCAGCAGGTAGGCCGTGATCAGCCAGGTCCAGCAGAAGAGGGGCATGCGCATCAATGTCATGCCAGGCGCGCGCATGTTCAGGATCGTGGTGATGATGTTGATCGAGCC
>JANNXB010000304.1:0-7850 GCA_031409355.1 Betaproteobacteria bacterium
TGCCGAACCAGGGCTCTGAATACTCCTTGTACGGGTCGCGCACGAAGCCCGGATAGGGCAGAAACGTGCTTTCCGTCCATTCCCAGACCTGGCCGCAGGCGAGCCGGGCATTGGCGCATTCCCACTCTGCCTCGGTCGGCAGGCGGCGCTTCGCCCAGGCGCAATAGGCCCGAGCCTCGTGCCAGCTCACGTGCCGTACCGGATCGTCCGGCGCGAGCGGGTACCAGCGATCAAATCGACGTTCCAGCCATTGGCCTCCCTCCTGCTTCCAATACCGCAACGGCGCGCCACCCGCCAGGACGAACGCAAGGTATTCCGTGTTTGTAACCGGCGAACGCGCGATCCGGAACGGCGCGATTTCAACTTCATGCGCCCACTTTTCGTTGTCGAACACAAAGCCGCCGCCCTCACCCGCGCCCAACATATGTGTTCCACCGGCGATTTCCAGGTCGCCCCTCAGGCTTTCGCGCGAATCAGAATCGGAGACTGGTTCCGCGTATCCCAGCGTCTGCCGGGTGTAGTGGAACGCTTCGGCATGCATGTCCTCGTGAAACGTTGCGAGTTGCACGAAATACTGCAGCGACGCGCTGTCGGGCTCGCGTGCCAGCCGCCGCCTTACCATTCCCAGTACTTCGTCGCCATACGCTCGCGTCGCTTTCAGCTCGGGCAGCGGCAAGTCCCAGCGCGTGTCATGCGCCACTGCGGACGAATCGTAGAGCGCGTCGGCACGCGGCAGGATCGAGTCCCCGAGCGCGCCGTCCTCGCGCCAACGCAGGCACCAGTGTTCCTGGAACCAGGCGACATGGCCGATCTCCCAGAGGGGCGGATTGACGATCGCCAGCTTCGGCCCGAGCAGCCGCTCGCCCTCCAGGTCGTCGGTCATCCGCCTGGCGTGGGCCCTGCTCGATAGCAGATCGCGCTCCAGTTTGGCCGGGTCAGCTAACATCCTCGCGAGTCTAGCCCAGCCCCATGGCCCGCATCTCCATCGTCACCCCCGCCCGTCCCGGTGCCCGCAACGGCAACCGCCACACCGCCCAGCGCTGGGCCGGATTCCTGCGCGCGCTCGGCCATCGAGTCTCGGTAGTACTGGAATGGGATGGCAAGCCCTGTGACCTGCTGCTGGCACTGCACGCGCGCCGCAGCCACGCCTCTGTGGTCGCGTTTCGGAAGAAGTATCCGGACAGACCCCTGGTGGTGACCCTGACCGGCACCGACCTGTACCGCGACCTGCCGGTCTCCCGCGAAGCACGTGAATCGCTACGCCTGGCGGACCGGGTGATCGTCCTGCAGGAGGATGCCATTCGCCTCCTCGACAAGAACACGAGAAAAAAGACCCGGATCGTCTACCAGTCCGCCAATCCCACGGTGCGTCACTCCCCGCCCAAGGCGCCATTTCGCGTGGTCGTCGTCGGCCACCTGCGCGAGGAAAAGGATCCCTTCCGGGCGGTTGCCGCATGTTCGTATTTGAAGAAGGAATCCTTTGAGTTTGAACTGATTCAAATCGGCGATGCTCTCTCTCGGGAAATGAAATCCGAGGCACGGAACTGGACAAAGCGCGAGCCGCGCTACCGCTGGCTCGGCGGCCTGGCGCATCCGCGGGCGATGGCCTGGATCGCGCGCAGCCACCTGCTGGTGGTGAGTTCAGTCATGGAGGGCGGCGCCAACGTCATCGCCGAGGCGGCCCGCATCGGCACGCCGGTGCTGGCCTCGCTCATGTCGGGCAACCTCGGCATGCTGGGCAGGAACTATCCGGGCTACTTCCCGCTTTTCGACGGGCAAGCCCTGGGCGGGTTGATACGGAAAGCCGTCGAAGACAAACCCTACTTCCGGAAGCTGAAGCGCGCCCTGGCGGCGCGCCGGCCTCTGTTCGCCCCCGCGACCGAGCGGCGCGCGCTGCACGCTGTCATACGCGAATGCCGCAAAGCGCCTCGCTAGCGCTGCAGCAACCGGCGCGACACATAGGAGGCGAAATCCACCACCGCCACCAGCAGGATCATGGCGATGAGGATGGAACTGGTCTCGCGCATGTGAAACAGGCCCATGTGGAAGGCGAGCATCTGCCCCAGCCCGCCGCCGCCGACCACGCCCAGTACCGCAGCGGCGCGGATGTTGTTCTCCCAGCGGTACAGCGTGTACGAGAGCAACTGCGGCAGGATCTGCGGCAGCGTGGCATACAGGAAGACCCTGCCCGCCGCCACGCCTTGCGCGCGCAGCGCGAACGCCGGGCCAGGCGGCGCATTCTCGATCGCCTCGGCGAACAGGCGCCCCAGCACGCCGGTGGTGTGCAGCGCCAGCGCGAGCGTGCCGGCGAACGGCCCCAGCCCGGCGGCGATGATCAGCAGCGCCGCCCAGACCAGTTCCGGGATCGATCGCAGGCCGTTCAGCAGGAGGCGCGTCGGCATCCGCCATCGCGCCGGTTCGCCTGCGTAGCCGCGGCTCGCCGGCAACGCGAGCGCAAGGCCGCCAATGACCGCGAGCAAGGTGCCAAGCGCCGACATGGCGAGGGTTTCCGCGCTCGCCACGGTGAGCTTCCAGAGGAACGCCGGCTGCGCCGAGGGCGCCAGCAGTTCGCCGAGGAAGCGCGCCATCCTGCGGGCGGCATCCACGGAAAGGAACTTCGCCCACTGCAGTTCCAGCGTCCAGAAGCTGGCGGCAGTCAGCACCGCCATGCCGGCGAGGAACCAGCAGAGGGTGCACCGCGACGCGCGAAGGGCCGGCGCGCTCATGCCATCGCCCGCCGCAACCAGGCGCTCGCGGTGTCGGCCAGCCCGACCAGGAGCATGAACACGATCAGCATCGTCGCCACTTCCGAGCCCTGGAACATCTTCATCGAGTTGTCCATCTGCTGGCCGAGGCCGCCGGCGCCGACGAAGCCCAGCACGGCCGAGGATCGGATGGCGCACTCCCAGCGGTACACCGTGTAGCTCGTCAGTTCGGCCGCGCTCTGCGGCAGCAGGCCGTAAAAGAACGCCTGCAGGCGTCCGGCGCCGTTGCGCAGCAGCGCGTGCGTGGCCTGCCGCTCGTCGCTCTCCAGGATCTCGCCGTACACCTTGCCCAGCATGCCGCCGTAGGTGAGCGCGATCGCCAGCACGCCCGCGGTGGGCCCAAGCCCGACCACCCGCACGAACACCAACGCCCAGACCAGCTCGGGCACGCTGCGCAGGAGGATCAGCAGCCAGCGCAGGGCCTGGCGCGCGAAGAAAGGCAGGGCGTGCATGCGTCCCGGCAATGCCGAGATCGACAGCACGCTGGTCGATAGCAGCGTGAGCGGAATCGCGATCACCAGCGCCAGCGCCATGCCGGCGGTGGCAATGGCGACGGTGCGCCAGCACTCGCGCGCCACCAGCAGCAGAAACTCCGCCTCGATCTTGGGCGGGAAGAAGTCGGCGACGAAGCCGCGCGTCGATTTCAGGCTTTCGGCGGAGAACAGTAGCCAGGGTTTGAACTCCGTCATCGCCAGCGCGGGCGCGAGAAGCACCAGGGCGGCAAGCATCCAGAACACGCGCCCGGTCCAGGCCGGGTCGCGCAGCGCGGGGCTAGCGGCCATGCAGGTCCGCCACGGGTCCGGAGACCGCGTCATCGCCCTCCGGCGCAGACGCCGGGCCGATGAGTTCGTGCTCGCGCTGGGCGTAGAGCGCCGCCAGCCGCTCGCGCGTAACCTGCGCCGCGGGAAGGTCGAAATGTATCTCGCCATCGCGCATCCCGATCACGCGCGGAAAGCGGGTCGCCACGTCCACCTGGTGCAGCGTGGTCACCAGCGTGACGGCGCGCTCGCGCGCCGCGCGCGTGAGCGTCTCGATGGCCTGTGCCGCGCGCGACGGATCGAGCGAAGACAGCGGTTCGTCCACCAGCCAGAGCGAGGCGGCCGAGACTAGCGCGCGCGCGAGGCCCACCCGCTGGCGTTCGCCGCCGGACAGGCGGTCGACGCGGTCCCACAGCTTGTCGGCGAGATCGAACTGCGCCAGCGCGGCCTGCGCAGCGACAATGTCCGTCGGATACAGCAGCGAGCGCAAGCTGGCGGCGAGCGACTGCCGCGGCAGCCGCGCCGCGAGCACCGCAGTGATGACGCGCTGGCGCGGCGGCAGCGGCGGCGTCTGGGGCGCGAGGAACAGGCGCCCGCGCAGCTTCTGCAGCCGCGCGACCGGCAGCGCCCAGGGATCGACGCCATCGAGCTCGAGCCGGCCGGCGGCAGGCTTTAGCGCACAGGCGAGCGCGTGCAGCAGCGTGGTCTTGCCGGCGCCGGAGGGCCCGACCACGGCGAGCTGCTCGCCCGGCGCGATGGCGAGCTGCACCGGCCTCAGGGCCGGAGCGGCGCCGTCGCGCGCGGCGGGATGGCGCGCCGCGAGCCCCTCGGCCGCGACTTTCATGCCCCGACGGCGGCTACTTGATCAGGCCCGCGCTGCGACCAGCGGCTTCCAGGTCGCGGTAGTTCTCGGCCTTGGTGGGGATGTACCTGGTCGCGCGGTTCAGTGTCAGGACTTCCTTGCCTTCGGGCGTCGACATCGACAGGTCGAGCAAGGCCTTGGTGATGCGCTCTCGCAGGGCCGCCGGCATGTCGGCGTGCACCGACCAGTTGTAGTTGAAGTAAGGCGGCGTGGTGAAGAACACGTTCACCTTCTCAGTGTCCACCTTCTTCTCGTCGACGAACTTGCGCCACACCGTGATGTCGAGCGCCGCGGCGTCGACGCGCCCGCCCACGACGGACGCGATGGTCGCGTCGTGCGCGCCGGAATACGCGACGCGCTTGAAGTCCTTGTCGGGGTCGATGTTCGCCTGCAGCAGAAAACTGCGCGGCATGAGGTGACCAGAGGTGCTCGACGCGGAGCCGAAACTCACCTGCTTTCCTTTGAGATCCGCGAGCGTCTTGATGCCGGAGTTGGTCTGCGTGATGAAGACGGAGCGGAACTGGGTGTCTTCTTCGCGCTGCGCGATCGGCACGATCTTGCCGCCGGAGCGAAGCTGCGCCTGGACATGGGTGAAACCGCCGAACCAGACCACGTCGACCTGCTTGTTGACCAGCGCCTCGACCGCGGCCGGATAGTCGTTCACCGGGGTGAACTCGACCTTCATCGACAGCGTGCGCTCGAGATACCTGGTCAGCGGCCCGAACTTGCGGATCTGCTCGGTCGCGGCTTCCTCTGGGATCGTGGTGACCTTCAGGACGGCTTGCTGGGCCAGCGCGGGAAACGCGGACAGCATGAAAATGATGGAATAAAAGACGCCTCTGGTGTGCTTCACGGGCCCTCCTTGAAGCGGGTGAATTTGTTGAAAACGAACATGGAATTACCTCCGTTATTGAGCCGGGAATCCTAGCATGCGGAGATCGCAATATGTCCTAGTGCGGATGGCGGTGGTGCAGGTCCGGATAGTGCGGATGCGAGTGCACCATCGGCTCATGCCGGTGCACGTGGACGTGGGGTTCACCTCCGTCCGGTCCGGCGTGCGCGTGCCGGTGATGCACGTCGTGCAAGTGCTCGTGTTCGTGCTCCAGTGTCTTGTGCGAATGCTCATGCTCATGGCGCTCCGTGAGGTGAAGCCAGACCCCGAGCGCCATCAGCGCCGCTGCGGCCCAGAATGCCGGCGCCGGCTGCTCGCCGAGCAAACCAAGCGCGAGCGCGGCACCCACAAAAGGCGCGACGGAGAAATAGGCCCCTGTGCGAGCCGTGCCGAGGTGCCGCAGCGCAACGACGAAAAGCGCGAGGCTTACTCCGTAGCCGGCGAAGCCGAGAAGTCCCGCCCAGAGACCTGCCTGCGCGGACGGGAGCGATGCACCCGCCGCAAATGCCAGCGCAAGGTTCACCGCGCCCGCGGCGAATCCCTTCACGCAGGCGATCGTCGCCGCATCGCCGCCGGAAATACGGCGCGTGAGGTTGTTGTCGATGGCCCAGGCGAGGCAGGCCGCGCCGATCAGCCCGGCGCCAAGCAGCGCCCCAGCTCGCGGAGCGGCGCCGGCGGACAGCAGCGCCCCGCCCGCGACGATGGCGGCCATGCCGGCGAACACGCGGCGGTCCACGTTCTCGCGGAACACCGTCCACGCGATGGCGGCGGTGAGCACCCCTTCCAGGTTGAGGAGCAGCGAAGCGCTCGCCGCATCGCTGCGCGCGAGACCCTGCATGAGAAGTATCGGACCCGCGACGCCGCCCGCCAGGATCGCACCGGCGAGCCAGGGCAGATCGGCCCGGGCAAGCGGGGAGCTGCGCTCGTCCGGATACAGGCGCGCTCGCACCGCCAGCCAGAGTGCCAACCCGATTCCGCTGCCGAGGTAGAGAATCCCCGCGAGCATCAGGGGCGACACTTCGCCGAGCAGCAGCTTGGCCAACGGCGTGCTGGCGCCGAACAGGACCGCCGCACCGAGAGCGCAGCCGATGCCGGGACTCAGTCGCTTCATTACCTATCCTGCGGTGCCAGTTCCGCGCGCGCGTGGCGGATGACGCTGTATGCCGACACAAGCGCCAGCGAAGCCATGAGCGCAGCCACCGCGATATCCGGCCAGTTGGTTCCCGTGCCGAACACGCCGACGGCTGCCGCAAGAACAGCCAGATTGCTGATCGCGTCGTTGCGCGTGCATTGCCACACCGACCTCATGTTGGCATCGCCCTCCCGGTAGGCATACAGGAGCCATGCAACCCATAGGTTGGCCGCAAGCGCCAGGGTGCCGATGACTCCCATCGTGATCGGTTCCGGCGGTGTGCCGGCTTGAATGCGCCAGGCGCAGAAGGCGAGCACACCAATGCCGTACGTGCCCATCGCGACGCCCTTCACGAGCGCGGCGCGCGAAGCCCACAGTCCGCCCGCCGCTATCGCCGCCAGGCTGAGTCCGTAGTTGGCTGCGTCCCCCGCGAAATCCACGGCGTCCGCCGCGAGCGCCGCCGAACCCGAAGTGGCACTGGCGCCGAGCTCGACAAGGAACATCACGGCGTTAACCACAAGCGCGATCCAGAGGATCCGGCGGTAGCGGGGGTCGGCACTCGGAGCCGGCGGGCAACAATTTTCGCTCATTCTTCGCCGACCAGTTTACGGGCTAATTGACCTTCCCATGATGGGAGGGCTCAGCCTGCAGGCACCATGACAAAGATGACAACCGATCCGGTATGCGGAATGCAGGTCGACCCGGCGACCTCACCACACTCCCTCGAACACGAAGGCGTGCGCTACGCATTCTGCTGCGGTGGATGCCTGAACGCGTTCAAGGCGAACCCGAAGCCGCGCGCTGCCGGAACACCAGCGAAGCGATGCTGCTGTGGATAGCGCTGCGACGCATTTATGTTCGTCGGCGCACAGATAAGCCCGCGCTTCGACTTCAGGATTGGCAATGGCGACTGATCCGGTCTGTGGCATGCAGGTCGACGAAGCAAGGGCGGCCGGAAATAGCGTGTTCGCAGGCAACACCTACTATTTCTGCTCCGGCGGCTGCAAGAAGAAATTCGACGCGAATCCGCCCGCGTTTATTGATGCGCCGCCCGCAGCTCCTGCTGCGGCCGCGCCAGGCGCTACCTATACCTGCCCGATGCATCCCGAGATCGAGACCAAGGCGCCGGGCAGCTGTCCCAAGTGCGGCATGGCGCTGGTGCCCATTGCCGGCACCGGGGCGACCGACGACAGCGAGCTGCACGACCTGAAACGGCGACTGTGGATCGGCAGCGCGCTCTCCGCACCGCTTTTCGTACTCGCGATGGCACCGATGGTCGGCATCCATGAGTTGTTCGGTTTGCAGCCGAAGGTGCGCGGCTGGATCGAGTTTGCGCTGGGCACGCCGGTGGTGCTTTGGGTCGGCTGGCCGATCCTGCATAAATTCTGGCTGTCGCTGACCCATCGCGCCCTCAACATGTACACGCTGATCGGCCTGGGCG
>JANNXB010000305.1:0-6173 GCA_031409355.1 Betaproteobacteria bacterium
CGTACTGGACGCCGGCGCAGGTCGTCGCGCACCACGCGTCCAACGGCTGCAACCTGCGGCCGGGCGACCTGCTGGGCTCGGGCACGATTTCCGGGCCGACGCCGGACTCGCTCGGATCGATGCTCGAAATCACCCAAGGCGGCAGGAACCCGCTGGCGCTGCCGAACGGCGAGAGGCGCGCTTTCCTCGAAGACGGTGACGAGTTGGTCCTGCGCGGCCGCTGCGTACGCGATGGTTGTGCACCGATCGGTTTCGGCGAGGCGGCCGGCACGATCAAGGGATGACCGGCAGGGATGACCACGTTCCCCTGGTACGACTCACCCTGGCTCGCGACCTACGTCGACGCCCGCGCCTGGATCGCAGGCCACCATCCGGCGCGGCTGGCCGAGTTCGACGAGCGGCTAGCGCCGCTGCGCACCGACCCGACTTTTGAAATCCGCCGGATCGCGCAGGTCTTCGACGCGGCGACGATGCAGAGAATCCGCGAAACCATCCGCGGCCTGAAACCCGACCAGTTGCAGCTGAACGAGGTCCGCGATTTCGGCCGCTTCGTCGCCCACGACCTGCCGTACTTCACCGAGCTGCAGCATCAACTGGTGGAAACCGTGAGCGAGGCCGCGCGCGAACCGGTCGAGCCCTGCTACAACGTGCTCGCGCTCTACACCAGGCTCGGCGTCTGCGACATCCACATGGATGCACCGGAGGCGAAATGGACGCTCGACGTCTGCGTCGACCAGAGCATGGGCTGGCCGATCCACTTCAGCCCGATCCTGCCCTGGCCCGAAGACGCCAGCCCGCAAGGGCGGGACTGGCGGGAGGCGATCAAGCGCGACGCGCGCCACCGATTCACCGCCTACACGCCGGCGCCAGGCGAAGGATTGCTGTTCTCTGGCAGCAGCCAGTGGCACTACCGGGATCCCCTGCCGCGCGCGGAAGGCGGCGAGCATTTCTGCAACCTGCTGTTCTTCCACTACCTTCCGCGCGGCATGGCGGAACTGGCCAGGCCGCGAAGCTGGCCGGCGCTCTTCGGCCTGCCTGCGCTGGCCGAAGTTACCGACCGGCACGTGTCCGAATCGTACTGAGCGGCAGGCTATTTCCCCGCGGCGAGCAGGCCTTTCTCCAGCAGTTGCGCGACCAGCGCGTCCAGATCGCGACGCAATTGCGCCTCCGGGACATCGAACTCCTGCAACATGAGCGCGACGACCTTTTCGCGCGCGCCATGCTCGGCGAGCAGTTGCCAGATGCGCGTCCCCGTGGCATCGAGGCCGTAGTAAGTGCCGGTGCCCAGGTGCACGAGCAGCGCTTCCCCGGCGAGGTCCCTGGCGACCACCTCGTCGGGCACGCGCAAGCGCGGCGGAAGCTCAATCATGGTCGAGATCGCGCAGCACGAGATCGCGCGCCGCGGGCAATGCGGCCATGGCGTCGGGCATGCGCAGGCGCCGGACCGGCACCGCGCGCGCGATGCGCTCGAACAGCGTCAGCTGCCGCAAGATCATGTCCCGGTCGGCGAGATCGAGGCGGAACGCATATTCGATCAGCTCCATCAGCGCATCGCGCATCGACAGGCGTTCGAGCGCAGGGGCCTGCAGCGGACTCCCTTCCTCGCGGCGCAGCGAGTACACGCCCAGCAGCGGCAGCAAGCCGGGCTCGCCCTCCGGCAATTCCTGCGTCGGGATCCGTAGTTTGGCCGAATAGTGCGACACGAGAGAATGTCCGCCGGCCGCATCGCCGAAGAGCATGTCACGGCTGTCCTCCCAGAGCCGCAGCCCCGGATAGGCCGCTTCCGCCCGCACCCCGCCCGCTTCCGCGTGCAGCACCAGACAGTCGTCGCATACCGCCGCGTTGCCAGCCTGCTGAAAGGCGGCAGCCAGGGTGGACTTGCCCTGCCCGGACTTTCCGATGAAGGCGCAGATGCCGCCGCCTACGCGCACGGCCGACGCGTGCAGCGCTTCTCCGCCGCGCAGGTTGTGCAGCAGCGGCAACACCTGGTCGAGGAACAGGTGCCGCACCGTCTCGGGCGGGGTATCCGCGTGCGCCGTGCAGGTCACGCGCCGGCCGCTGCGATCAGCGAAAAAATCGGCATAGCCCGGAAAATCGAAACGGTAGCCGGCGTCGGTGCGCGTGCATACCAGCCAGGGCGTGCCATCCGCCTGCTCGGTCGTCATGACGAGCGCGCCGCGCTGCAGTGGTGCCGGAATTTTCGAGGATGTGAATTCGATGTCCGCGGCGGCACTGCCACCCGCATCCGGCAGCGCACGCAATTCCGGAAACGGAATCGCGCTGGCCAGCTGCAGCCCGCAAACGCGGTAATGGTTGGCCGGCATCGGCTGGTTCATCCCGCGTAACGGGTAATGACCTCGGCGGCGAAGGCTGCCGCCTCCGCGCGGCCCGGAAACAGGGCCGGGTGGCCGCGCAGCACGCCCTCCTCGATCTCCCGCAGGCTGCGCTTGCCGTCGCACAACTCCAGCACCGTCTGCCGCGCCTTGCCCCAAGGCGACAGCACCGGCACGAAATCGGGCTTCGTATAGGCAAGGTCCTCGCGGCAGATCAGCATGCCCCTCAGCGTCGAATGGGCAAAGCGGACGCGGGCGGATTTCACTTCCACGGTCCAGCTCACCAGGGTGTCCTTGGGCAGGATCGTCATGGACACTTTGACCCGATCCCCTTTGGCGAGCTTGATCGGCCGCGCGATGGGCAGCACCACGTTGCGGCGGCGGATGCGGTTGCGCGAGAGCGGCGAATTGGTGAGCTCCACGCCGGGCGCAAGCTGCGCGCTGAACCAGCCGCCGATGCCATGCAGCGTCCCGCTGCGCGTCGCGCGCAGCGTCTTCTCGAAGCGGATGGGGCCCGTCCCATGGGTGAGCGTATCCAGCGTCGCGCCGGTCACTGGTTTGCTGAGCAGATCGCCGGGCCGGAGATTCGTCGGATAGCCGGTGTTTTCCGCAATCCGGCGCGCCGGTTCAAAGTCCAGGCCCGCGGGCCGCTTGCCCCAGAACGCGACTCGGCGCCAGGTGGCGGGATGATCGACCAGCGCGACCACCAGGCTGATCGCCGACGGCACCGCGCGCGCGCCCGGCTTGAGCAGCCGCTCGCGTGCATCGGCAAAGTATTCGAGCACGCCCGCCTCGAAGCCGAAGCGGCCGATCTGGTCCGCGACCACGACGTCGGCCCGCTCGGGCAGCGTAATGCGCGTAGACGAGCCCTTGACCACGGCGAGGCGACCATCGAAGCGGTTGGCGCGCACCAGTTCGCGCGCCAGTTCGACGATGCTGCCGTCGTCGATGGAATAGACGCGCGCCGCGCCCGCCTCGCAGGCCAGCATGCCGAGAATGGCGGTGCCTGCTCCAATATCCACGACGACATCGCCCGGACGGATCGTCCTGGCGAGTGCCCGCCGGAAGGCGCCGATGCGGGCGGCGTCGGCAAGGTATTCCTGGTGTTCGTCCACGACCAGCGACAAGTGTTCTCTCCCGCGGTGGCTCAGACCTCGATCAACGTGGGTGTCGCGTACGCCTTTTTCGGGGAAACTACCGCGGCGGCCTGACGTAACTCAAAGCGCCGGGTTCGATTCTTCGATGGGGTATCCGTCAACGCGAACCTGCAGGACTACAGGCATCCCATCATGCTCATACCGCCATCGGAGGTGCTGCCCGTCCCCGTCGCCGTCAACTTTGCCACGCTGCCATACTCGATGAGTCGAGGCGCCGCGTAGGCCTTTTTGGCGGACGTTCCCGCCGCCGGCTGCTGCAGGTCTTCCTGCAGGGGTTGCTTCGTTTTCATGCGTCCTCCTTCAGCGCTGCGACACGACTTCGTTCATCCAAGTATCGACGGCAAACAACCACCAGGCCGGCCACAGGAATGCGCCGAATCCCGGGTCGGAATCATTGTAGCGGTCGAGCATCGCACTGTAAACGCGCTGCGCCTCTGCGCCGCGCACCCAGCCGAGGCGCTCCAGCGTCGACTGCTCCGCACAGAAGTTGACGCTTGGGCTGCGCAGCGTTTCGACGACCGTATGCGAGAAATCCGCCTTGCCGGTGCGCGCGGCGACCTCGTCGGGAAGCAGGCGGCGCATGGCGCGGCGCAGGACGTATTTGGTCGCGCCGCCGCGCCAGCGCTGCTCCCCCGGCAGCGCGAATGCGAACTCGATCAGGCGCCGGTCCAGGAACGGACAGCGCGCTTCGACGCCCTGACGCGCGTTGCGCCGGCCGATCTCCTCGTAGGCGCGCTGGCCCTCCGCGCTGTGCAGCAATGCGTACATCTCGGCCTGGTCGAACGACACGCAGCGTCCCAGCACCGGCTCGTGGCAGAGTTCCGCGGGCGAAGGCAGATGGCGCGCGAATTCAGGCGTGATGAACGCGCGCGCGCCCTCGCGCCCCAGTAGCCGCCGCAGCGCCATGCGCAGGCCGGGCGGCAGCAGCGGCCAGAGCCCGTAGCGCAACACGTAGGCGGGCGAATACTCGAACGCCGTCACCTTCATGCTGTCCCGCAATTCACGGACCAGCGCCGGGAGGCGGCCCCGCCGCAGGAGGTCGGCGAAGCGGTAATACCCGCCGGTGAACCACTCGTCGCCGCCACTACCGTCCAACACCACTTGAACCCCGCGGGCGACCTGCAACCGGCGGATGGATCCGAACATAGTGCCGTTGGGTACATGCGGCAGGCCGAAATCCTCGCGTGCCTGCGCGTCGTAGTAGCCCCGGTCCAGGACATCGGCTTGGCAGTAATGGGGCGCGAGGTTCCAGCGCCGCGCCACCGCATCGACATAGGGCCGCTCGTCGCAGGCGAGGCCCGGGAAGGCGAGCGAATAGGTCTCGAAGCCGGGCAGCGTCACGGTCCCTTCGGCGCGCAGCGCCTCCACCATGCCGACGATGGAGGACGAATCGAGCCCGCCGCTCAGGTCCGCGGCAATCGGACCCTGGCTGCGCAAGCGGCAGCGCACCGCCTCGCGGAATATGGAATGGAAATGCTCCGCGTACTCGTCGTCGCTGCGGTAGCGGACCTGCCGCTGAGGATCGACGTCCCAGTAGCGGCGCAGCCGCAGGCCATCGCGCGTCACCGTGGCCGCGTGCCCCGGCGGCAGGCGCGCGATGTCGCGAAACAGCGTATCCGCGGATCCGGTGAAGGTGTTGCACAGGTGCTGCGCGACCATGCGTTCATCCGGCGCGCGGGACACCGCGGCATGCTCGAAGAGCGCGCTCCATTCCGAGGCCCAGATGAAAATGCGCGCGTCCCGGTAATAGTAGAACTGGCGCAGGCCCGCGATGTCGCGCGCGCAGAACAGGCGCTGCGCGGCGGCATCCCAGATCGCAAACGCGAAATCGCCGATGATGCGGGCCGGGCTCTCTTCGCCCCAGCAACGGTAGGCCTGCAACACCAGTTCCGCGTCGGTGTCGTCGCGCGGCTCGAAGCCCTGCGCGCGCAGGTCGGACAGCAACTCGGCACGATTGTCGACACGCCCGTCCAGCGTGAGCCGCAGGGATCCCCCGGCATCGGCGAGGGGCTGGCGCTCATGCACCGATTCCGGCGTCGTGTGAAACGCGAGATGCGCGAGCCCGGCGACGCCGCCAGTCCAAAATTCCCTTCCGTCCGGACCGCGATGCGCGAGCCGACGCGTCATGCGCTCGAGCAGCGCGCGGTCTGCCGGCGCGCCGTCAAGATGAAAACTGCCGGCAATGCCGCTCATGGCAGGACTGCCCGGCCGACGCCGTTCAATGCAACGCCGATCGAGCTACGCGCCGAGCACCGCGTAACGCTCGGTTACGTCCGGGGCGTCGTTGATCGGGCAGCCATCCAGCTCGACCCAGGCGTGCGCCGCAATGCCCATTGGCGGTGACTGGGCGACGCCAAGGCGAATGACGGCGCCCCTTGCGCGCAACAGGCCCCACAGCACCAGCGAGCGCGGCAGGCAGGAAGCGCCGGAGAGCGAGCCCGCGGCATCCACCATGTGCGCCGCATCCACGGGGGAGAGATCCGGAGCGCTAAGCACCGGGAAATATGCGGCGAGCCTCTGCGCCGCCGCGTACCCGCGCAGGCGCAGCAATACGGATGTGCACGGCAGCAGTACGAGGCTCGCGAGGAAAACCCGGCGCTGCGCGGCTTCGAGCGCGAAGAACCTGCGCCAGCGCGTCATGGCGCGGCGGCCTTCTCCAGCAGGCCGGCCGCGATCAGATCGG
>JANNXB010000306.1:0-5000 GCA_031409355.1 Betaproteobacteria bacterium
CAGGTACTGGTTGCGCACGGTCACTTCGGCCGCGCCCGGCGCAAGGCGCACCGGCAGGACCCGCATGGTCTGGCCGCGGTAGACGTCGATCGCGTTGGAGTAGATGCGCACCAGCATCGAACGGAATTCATTCACGATCAGGTTCTGCTGCGCCGGCGTTGCCGTGTGCCAGGACTTGCCCATCGCGAGCAGCGCGGCTTCGCGGAAATCGACGTGCGGGATGATTTTCTGTTCGGCCATCGCGAGTGCTTTTTTGCGGTCGCCCGCCTGCAGCTGCTTGTCGGACTTGACCGAATCGAGCACGTCCGCCGTGACTTTCTTCACGAGTTCCTCGGGACCGACGATCTCCTGCGCGAAAGCAGGAATGGAGAGGAGGAAGGAAAGGACCAGCGCGAGTGGTTTCATGCACCTTCGACTACGCAAGGGCGGGGGAGTTCCCTCTCTCTGCGAGGAATCCGGCCAGTGCCTTGCAGGTGTGGCTGTCACTTTTGGGCGACGATTCGGGCGGTCCCTGGAACACGACACGGCCTCCGGCGCTGCCGCCTTCGGGGCCGAGGTCGACGATCCAGTCGGCTTCGGCGATGACGTCGAGATTGTGTTCGATCACGACGACCGAGTTGCCTGCATCCACCAGCCGATGCAGTACGCAAATCAGTTTTTCGACGTCGGCCATGTGCAGGCCGACGGTGGGCTCATCGAGGACATAAAG
Organism: Betaproteobacteria bacterium; assembly: GCA_031409355.1. GTDB lineage: Bacteria > Pseudomonadota > Gammaproteobacteria > Burkholderiales > SG8-39 > RBG-16-66-20. The sequence continues at coordinate 710 of JANNXB010000306.1, forward strand.
CGTCTTCTTGTCCGAGTTCGTCTTCGACAGTTCGGTCACCAGCTTCAGGCGCTGCGCTTCGCCGCCCGAGAGCGTCGGGCTCTGCTGGCCGAGGGTAAGGTAGCCGAGTCCCACGTCCTGCATCAGCCGCAGCGCGCGGTGGATGGAGGGATGCGCGGCGAAGAACTCCACCGCCTCGTCCACGCTCATCGCCAGCACGTCGCCGATGGATTTTTCGCGCCAGCGCACCGCCAGGGTTTCGGCATTGAAGCGCCGGCCGCCGCAGCCCTCGCAGGCGACCTTCACGTCGGGTAGGAAGGACATCTCGATCTTGCGGATGCCCTGTCCCTCGCAGCTCTCGCAGCGCCCGCCCTTGGTGTTGAAGGAGAATCGGCTAGCGCTCCAGCCGCGCATGCGTGCCTCGGAGGTATCGGCGAAGCTCCGGCGGATTGCGTCCCAGAAGCCGACATAGGTGGCGGGGCAGGAACGCGGCGTCTTGCCGATCGGCGTCTGGTCGACTTCCAGGACGCGGTCCACCTGCTTCGCGCCGATCACCGTCTTGCAGCCGATGGGTTTTAGTTCTTTTAATGAAGAAAATAAAACGTCCCGGGCAAGCGTGGATTTGCCCGAGCCTGAGACCCCGGTGACGACGACCAGGCGATCCAGCGGAATTCTCGCGCTGGCGTTTTGAAGGTTGTGCAGTGTCGCTTTGTGTATTTTCAAATCCAAAGTCTTTGAAGTAACGGCACGGCGTGGCTGGATCGGGTGCCTCAGGGGTTCCCTCAGAAATTTCCCCGTCAGCGAATCCGGCAGTTTCATCAAGTCATCCGCGTCGCCCGCGCCGATGACGTGGCCGCCCATCTTGCCCGCGCCCGGCCCGAGGTCGATGACGTGGTGCGCGCGGCGGAGGGTGTCTTCGTCATGCTCGACCACCACCAGCGTGTTGCCTTTGGCCTCGAGTTGCTCCAGCACCTTGAGCAGGACCTGGTTGTCGCGGTGGTGCAGGCCGATGGTGGGTTCATCGAGGATGTAGCACACGCCGCGCAGGTTGGAGCCGAGTTGCGCCGCGAGCCGGATGCGCTGCGCCTCGCCGCCCGAGAGCGTCGGCGCCGAGCGGTCCAGCGTAAGGTAGCCGAGGCCGACCTGCTGCAGGAAGTCGAGGCGGCTGTTGAGTTCAGCGACAAGGTCTCTGGCTATTTCTATTTCCCTTCCTTTCAGAATCAATATTGAAAGAAAACCGAACAAACCCCCTATGGGCATGCTTCCAAAATCGGCAATGCTCCTGCTGTTCCACTTGACCGCGAGCGCTTCCGGATTCAGGCGCTTGCCGTGGCAGGCGGGGCAGGGCTGGTCCACTTCGAGCCACTCGATCCAGGAGTCGAGTACGTGGTCCTCGGTGCCGGTGCGCGAGCGCTCCTTGTCCCAGCCCACATCCTTCAATTCCAGGCCGGTGCCGACGCAGCTCATGCACCAGCCGTGGCGCGAGTTGTACGAGAACAGGCGCGGGTCGAGCTCGGCGAAGCCGCGGCCGCAGGACGGGCAGGACCTCTTGGTGGAAAACGATTGCGGCTTCTTCGCCAGGACCTGTACGGCACCTTTTCCTATTTCGAGTGCTTTTGATAATTCACGCCTGAGCTGGACTTCTGAAAGAGCTGAAACCTTGAAAGTCGCAACAGGCAATTCGATGCTGTGTTCCTTGAACCGGTCGATTCTCGGGAACGGCTGCACCGGCAGGAGCCGGCCGTCGACGCGCAGGTGGGCGTAGCCCTTGCCGCGCGCCCACTTGGCGAGGTCGGTGTAGACGCCCTTGCGGTTGACGATCAGCGGCGCGAGCAGGGTGATGGATTGATTGCGGTAATCCTTCATGATCCGGGCCGCAATCGCGTCTTCGCTTTGAGGCTCGATCGCGACTTCGCAATCCGGGCAGTGCTGCGTACCCAGCTTGACGAAGGCGAGGCGCAGGAAGTGGTGCACTTCGGTCAGCGTGCCCACGGTGCTCTTCCTGCCGCCGCGGCTGGTGCGCTGCTCGATCGCCACGGTGGGCGGGATGCCGAAGATGGCGTCCACGTCCGGGCGCGAGGCGCCCTGCACGAACTGGCGCGCGTAGGCGTTCAGCGATTCCAGGTAGCGGCGCTGGCCCTCGGAAAACAGGATGTCGAAGGCGAGGGTGGATTTGCCCGAGCCCGAGACGCCGGTCACCACCGTGAAGCGGTTGCGCGGGATCTCGACGTCGATGTTCTTGAGGTTGTGCTCCCGCGCCTTGTGGATCTGGATGGAGTTGCCGAGGTAGCGACCGGTCGGTTCGGTTGCTTTTAGTTGCTGGGTAAAGACCTTTTCATACTCCCTGAGCGCCCGCGCCGTGTGCGAAGTCGCGTGCTTCGCAACCTCCTCGGGCGTGCCTTCGCAGACCAGGTAGCCGCCGGCCTCGCCGCCTTCGGGGCCGAGGTCGATGATCCAGTCGCAGGCGCGGATCACGTCCAGGTTGTGCTCGATCACCAGCAGCGAATGCCCCGCGTCCTGCAGCTGGCGGAAGGCGCGCAGCAGCTTCGCCACGTCGTCGAAGTGCAGGCCGGTGGTCGGCTCGTCGAACAGGAAGAGTTTGCGGGATTCGGTGCTGCCTGCATCTACGAGATGGCCCGCGAGCTTCAGGCGCTGCGCCTCGCCGCCGGAGAGCGTCGGCACCGGCTGGCCGAGGCGCAGGTAGTCGAGGCCGACGTCCTTCAGCGGCCGCAGCTTTGCCACCACGTCCGCTTCGTTGCGGAAGAAGTAGAGCGCCTCCGAGACGGTCAGGTCGAGCGCGTCGGCGATCGACTTGCCGTTGATCCTCACTTCGAGGATCTCGGCGCGGAAGCGGCGGCCGTCGCAGTCGGGGCAGCGCAGGTAGACGTCGGAGAGGAACTGCATCTCGACGTGCTCGAAGCCGTTGCCGCGGCAGGCCGGGCAGCGGCCGTTGCCCGAGTTGAAGCTGAAAGTGCCGGGCGTGTATTTCCTTTGTTTTGAATCTACGGTGTTTGCATACAGCTTTCTGATGGAATCGAAGGCGCCCACGTAGCTCGCCGGGTTGGAGCGCGTGGTCTTGCCGATCGCTGTCTGGTCTACCAGTACCATTTCCTCGATGTGCTCGGCGCCGCGCAATCCGCGGTGCGCGCCCGGCGTGTCGGTGGGCTTGCCCTTGGCCTTGCGCAGCGCGGCGTAGAGCACGTCCTGCACCAGCGTGGACTTGCCCGAACCGGAGACGCCCGTGACGCAAACCAGGCGGTCTAGCGGAATGCTGACGTCGATGTCTTTCAGGTTGTGCTGGCTTGCCTTCTCGATCGTCAGGAATGTCCTCGACTTGCGCGCGGCCGCGGGGGCGCCAGCCTTCTTCCTTCCCGAGAAATATTCCGCCGTCAGGGTGCTTTCTTTTCGAAGCTCAGCTGGCGAGCCGAAGAAAACTATCTCTCCGCCGCGCTCTCCGGGACCCGGGCCGATGTCGAGGATGCGGTCGGCGGCGAACATGATCTGCGGGTCGTGTTCCACCACCACCAGGGAATTGCCGGCGTCGCGCAGGCGCTTCATGACGTCGATCACGCGCCCCATGTCGCGCGGGTGCAGGCCGATGGAGGGTTCGTCCAGCACGAACAGCGTGTTCACCAGCGAGGTGCCGAGCGCGGTGGTCAGGTTGATGCGCTGCACCTCGCCGCCGGAAAGGGTGCGCGACTGCCGGTCCAGCGTCAGGTAGCCCAGGCCGACGTCGCCGAGGAACTTCAGCCGCGCCCGAATCTCGGTGAGCAGCAGGTCATCCAGATGTTTTGGAATTTCGATTCCGGAAAAAAAAGCAGTTACCCTGTCCAAAGACAAAAGCATCAGGTCATGAATGGAAAGGCCATTCAACTTCCAAAGCATCGAGTCGGGTTTCAGTCTTGTGCCGTGACAGGTCAGGCAGGGCGTATAGGCGCGGTACTTGGAGAGCAGCACCCGGATGTGCATCTTGTAGGCCTTGCTCTCCAGCCACTTGAAGAAGTGCCGCACGCCGTACCAGACGCCAGGCCAGGACTTGCGCCAGCTCACCCACTCGGGCTCGCCTTCGAGCACCCAGGTCTTGTGCTTCTCGCTTAGCTCCCTGAAGGGGGTATCGAGGGGAATCTTCCGCTTCTTCGCGTACTTGACGAGGTCGTCCTGGCAATCCTTAAAGCTGGGGGACTGCCACGGTCTGATACATCCTTCTCTTAGAGAAAGACTTTCATTCGGGACAACCAAGCCAAAGTCCACCCCAATCACCCTGCCGAAGCCGCGGCAGGTGTCGCAGGCGCCCAGCGGCGAATTGAACGAA
>JANNXB010000307.1:0-4128 GCA_031409355.1 Betaproteobacteria bacterium
ACGGAAAATGAAGAGCGGCGAGGCGCCCGCCATGCGCGGCAGGAAATCCGGATTCGGCTTGGACCAGCTGTAGCGCACGGTCTGCTTGTCGATGAATTCCACTTTCGGCGCCTCGCCGTTGACCAGCAGGTCGGAGGGCGGCCCCGTCGGGCTGAGTTCCTTGTTGTTGGCGACGTCGTCCCAGAAGTAGCGGAAATCGTCCGTGGTGAACGGCTGCCCGTCGGACCAACGGTGGCCCGCGCGCAGCTTCATCGTGAACACGCGCTCGCCCTTGGCCTCGATACTCTCCAGGATGTCAGGGACGATGTTGAAACTGGTGTCGTAGCCCACCAGGCGCGCGTAGCCGTACACGACCATCATGCGCACATCGCGGCTGCGCCCGATCAGCATGCTCAGGCTGCCGCCGTACTGCCCCGCTTCCTGCCCCGCGCCAAGCTTGACCACCATCGGCTTTCCCGGCAGCCGCTTGGAGAGGGGCGGCAGCTTGCCGGCTTTGACCTCCTCGGCGAACATCGGCGGCTCGATGAACTTGTCCTGGGCCAGGGCGGCGCAGGACAGGAAAGCGGCCAACAGCGGCAATGCGAAAGTTCGATTCATGACCTGAGCTCCGAAATGTCCGCGCCGGCGTGCGCGCGCACAAAATGTTTGCTTCCGATATCCAGCAGTTGGGCATTGCCCGCGCCCTCGGACCCGTCGAGCCGGAAAGGCACAGGCCAGGCGCGCGGATCCGAGGCCTTGCCCTCCATCAGGGCGGCGAAGTCGAGCTTGCGGTCCAGGTCCGGGTCCGGCACCGCGGCGAGCAGCGCCCGGGTATAGGGATGCACCGGGTTGCGGAACAGCTCTTCGTGGGTCGCGAGTTCCACCAGCCGCCCGGCGCACATCACCGCGATCCGGTCCGCGAGGTAGTGCACCACGGCCAGGTTGTGCGAGATGAAAATATAGGTGAGATTTAGCACGCTCTTGAGATCCAGCAGCAGGTTCAGCACTTGTGCCTGGACCGAAACGTCCAGCGCCGAGACCGGCTCGTCGCAAATCAGCAGTTCAGGTCCGAGGGCGAGCGCCCGGGCGATGCCGATCCGCTGGCGCTGGCCGCCGGAGAAACTGTGCGGGTAGCGGCGCAGGTAACGCACGTCCAGGCCCACCAGCGTCATCAGTTCCTTTACGCGCGCGAAGCGCTCCTCCGCGTCGCCGATGCCATGGATCACGAGCGGTTCGGCGACGATGTCCTGCACCGTCATGCGCGGATTTAGCGAGCTGAACGGGTCCTGGAACACGAACTGCACCTTGCGCCGGTAGGCGAACAGTCCCGGCCCTTCCAGCTTTAGCACGTCGCGCGGCGTGCCGCGGTCGTTGTAGATGATCTCGCCGCTGTCGGGCGTTGCTGAGCGCAGGATCATCTTCGCGGTCGTGGTCTTGCCGCAGCCCGACTCGCCTACCAGCCCGAGGCATTCGCCCGAGGCGACGCTGAAGCTCACGTCGTCCACCGCCCGTACCTCGCCGGCCATCTTGCGGCCGAACCACGAGGTCTTGCGCGTCTCGAAACGCTTGGTGAGGTTGCGCACGGTGAGCAGCGGCTCGCCGCCCAGGTTCTCGCCGTGCGGCCGGCCGCGTCCGGAAATCAGGTGATCGGTGGACGATTGCACTTCGCGGATCGGCGTCAGCCGTTCGCCCGGCGCCATGTTGAAGCGCGGCACCGCGCGCATCAGCGCCTTCAGGTAGGGATGGCGCGGATCGCGGAAGATATCCTCCAGCACGCCGGACTCGACCACCTTGCCGTGGTACATCACCACGACCTCGTCGGCCATGTTGGCGACGATGCCAAGGTCATGCGTGATCAGCAGCATCGCCATCTTCAACTCGGACTGCAGCGACTGCACCAGTTGCAGGATCTGCGCCTGGATGGTGACATCCAGCGCGGTGGTCGGCTCGTCCGCCACCAGCAGCGCCGGCCGGCACACCAGCGCCATGGCGATCATGGCGCGCTGGCGCAGGCCGCCGGAGAGTTCGAACGGATAGGTGTGCTCCGCCTTGGCCGGATTGCCGAAGCCCACCAGCTTTAGCATCTCCAGCACGGCCGCGCGGCGCTCGGCCTTGCCCAGGCTCGGCCGGTGCAATCCCAGCGCCTCGCCGATCTGGTTGCCGACCGTGTGCAGCGGCGACAACGCCGTCATCGGCTCCTGGAAAATGATCGAGATGCGCCCGCCGCGAATCTCGCGCACCGCCTCGCCTTCGGGATCAAGGTGCGCGATGTCGACCGCGCTGCCGGGCTTCTTCGGGTCTAGGAACAGGATCTGGCCCGACTCGATGCGCGCGACGCGGGGCAGGATGCTCATGATCGCCTGGGCGACCATGGTTTTGCCGGAACCCGATTCGCCCACCAGCGCGACGGTGCGGCCCTCTGGAATGCGGAACGACACGCCGTCCACGGCTTTCACCGTTCCGGCATCGACTTCCAGGTAGACCTTCAGATCCTTGATCTGGATGACGTCGCTCAACCCGCCTCCGTACCAGGCAGTTCGATGCCAAGGACACCCAGGTTGGCGCGCGTCGCATAGTCGAGGTCGGCGCCGCGCCGCGCTGCTTCAAGCGCGCACGCGCGCACCACGCCGGCGAAGCCCTCCAGCTCCGAGTCGATGCGGATCGTTTGCCGTGCGTCGCGCAGCTTCAGCTGCATCCATCCTCCATCCATCGTCCTGCCCTCCGGGTCCTTGCGGGTCGAAAAATAATCCAGCCGCAGCGAACGCAAATCCTCCCACCGGATCGCGGCGCCATGAAGTCCCACTGCGAGTCCCACTGCGAGTCCCACTGCGAGTCCCGCTGCGGGCCCTCCGACGCGGATTCCGTCCTCATCCAGTTCAATGTGGGTCAACTGCCGGCAGAGCGTACGGCCAAAGTATACGAGGAATAGCGCGGCGGCAGCGGCCAGAACCCATGCGACCGGCGCTGCCGGATGCACCAGTGCGAGCGGACCCAGCGTGAGCGCAAGTCCGATGCCGCCACCGGCATAGTCCGGAATCAACGCTCGCCACGAATATCGAAGCAGGGCCGTCACGAAACGTTAAATAATTCCTCTGGACGCCGCCATGTCACAACCGGCGACGCGCGCGTCGATTCAAACAGGCGTTCGAGGAACGCCCACGCGGACTCGTCATGCACCGCATGATGGGTGAGCCAGCCCGTCGCCTCGCCCGCATCTACCGTTCGCATGCGTTTCGCGGCCAGGTGCCGGCTCGCCGCGCCCAATGCCTGCTCCTCTCCGACGAACGCGCGGCCACTGCGCCAGGCGATGATGTCCACGTGCGTGTTCACCTGCCGCAGGCCTGGCGCGCATTCAGCGCGCGAGCGCGGGCCGTACTGGCTCAGGCCGCGCAGCCCCGCGTCCGCAAGCCGCGAGGCAAGACGATCGGGCATCCGATTCCAGGGCGGCGCCAGCACGGGCAGGAATCGCTCGCCAGCGGTCTTCTCGAGCTGCCTGCGGCCAGCGTCGAGCCGGGCGAGCGCCTCGGCCACCGGCTCGGCTGGCGCGAACTCCGTTTTCTTCCCGTCCGCGGCGGCGCGATTGGCGTGATCGGTGCCGTGCTGCAGGATCGAAACCAGCGGCCCCATGTCCTGGAATGCCTGCCGTTCGGATTGCGCCGGAATCGCGGCGAGCGCCAGCGGTATCGACATCCTTTGCGCCAGCGACACCAGCCGAGAGAGAGCCGCGTCCGCGCGCGCGGCATCGTCGTCGCGCCACCAGAACTCGGCCGGGCGTCCGGCATCCGCGCAGCGCGCGATCTCGTCGAGGAAAATACTCCACGAAGCGTTCACGAGGCTCTCCGCGACGCAAGCTGCGCGATCGAGAGCGCGCTGCGCCGAGCGCCATCGAGATTGATGGATCCCGGCGGAACGCGCGGCTTTTGCGCCACGCGGTCGATCGCCGCGGCCAGCGCGTCGGGCGCGAGCGCGCTTTCCTCGACCACTTCAAGCAGGCCGCGCTCGGCGAAGCAGCGCGCGCGCAGCGTCTGTTCCGTCTCCTGGCCGCGCGCGAAGGGCACCACCACGGCGCGCGCGCCCGCGCTGACGATCTCCATCAGCGTGTTGTACCCCGCCTGGCTGACGGAGAGCGCGCAATTCGCGAGCAGGGTC
>JANNXB010000308.1:0-5022 GCA_031409355.1 Betaproteobacteria bacterium
CGCCGAAAGCCCCGACCAGGTGGACGTCAATTTCACCGTCGAGGAAAAGCCGACGGGCGCGCTGCTCATCGGCGCCGGCTTCTCCTCGACGGACAAGATCGTGGTTTCAGGCTCGGTCACGCAATCCAACGTGTTCGGCAGTGGCAAGTTCCTGGCGGTGAACGTGAACAGCGGCAAGGTGAACAAGACCTACGCCATCTCCTACCTAAACCCGTATTTTACGGTGGATGGCATCAGCCAGGGATTCGACCTCTACAAGCGCAGGGTGAATGCCGCCAGCCTTGCAGTCGGGAGATACACCACTGATTCCCTCGGCGGCGGCATCAAATTCGGCTATCCGCTGAGCGAGACCGATGGCGTCAATTTCGGATTGAGTGCCGAGCACGTGAAACTGGGGCTGGATTCCAGCAGCCCACTCACTTACCGGAATTTCGCCACCATCTTCGGCACCAGCTACACCTATGGCACCGCGTCGGCGGCCTGGGGCCGGGACCGGCGCGACAGCGCGATCCTGCCGACGCGCGGGGGCGTGACCCGCGCGGGGCTCGAGGGCACCGCCGGAGACCTGCAGTACTACAGGTTGAGTGTCAGCGAGCTGCGCTTCTTTCCATTGAGCCGCACCCTGACCCTCGCGCTGAACGGGGAGTTCGGCTATGTGCATGGCCTGGGCAACAAGCAGGTGCCGTTCTTCAAGAGTTTCTACGCGGGCGGCGCGGGCTCGGTGCGCGGCTACAGGACCTCTTCGCTGGGACCGCAGGATTCGGCGTCCAACGTGCTCGGCGGCACGCGCAAGTTCACGGGCGGGGCGGAGATACTTTTCCCGATGCCGGGCGCGCAGCAGGACAAATCCCTGCGGCTGGCCGCGTTCCTGGATGCCGGCCAGGTCTTTGGCGCCGACCAGAAGCTGGACCTTGGCGAGCTTCGCTACTCGACCGGCCTCGCCCTCGCCTGGAATTCTCCTTTCGGTCCCCTGAAGCTGTCGTTCGCGCAGCCGATCAACAGGAAGAGCATTGACCGAATCGAGAGGATACAATTCAATTTTGGCACCGCCTTCTAGCCTGGACGGGAAGTAGTCGCATGCAAATCCACCTGAAATCCCTGGTCGCTGCCGCCGCGCCGGCCCTTGCCGTGCTGTGCATGGCCATGCCGGCCAGCCAGGCGTTCGCCCAGGGAAAGATCGGCGTGGTGCAGATCGAGCGCATCGTGCGCGATTCGCAACCGGCGCTGCGCGCGCAGAAGAAGCTCGAGGTCGAGTTCGGCAAGCGCGAGGCGGACCTCGCCAAGGTGGCGGACCAGCTGAAGCGCGCGCAGGACGAGCTGGAAAAGGATTCGGTCACCATGCCCGAGGCGCAGCGCCGAAACAAGGAGCGCGATTTCAACGACCTGAACCGCGAATTCCAGCGCAAGCAGCGGGAGTACCGCGAGGACGTGAACCAGCGCCGCAACGAGGAACTCGGCCAGGTGATCGAGCAGGCGAACCGCATCATCCGCCAGATCGCCGAATCGGAGAAGTACGATATCATTTTCCAGGAAGCCGCCTACGCGAATCCGCGCATCGACATCACCGACAAGGTGATCAAGTCGATGGAAGGCAAGCCGCCCGCCGCCGTAAAATGACATGCCCGGGCCGCTCACGCTCGCCCAGATCGCGACCCGGCTCGGCGGCCGCGTTGCCGGACCGCAGGAAGTCCTGATCCGCCAGGTCGGTTCGCTGGAGCGGGCGGGTCCCGGCCAGATCGCTTTTTTCTCCCATCCCAGATTTCGCGAACGCCTGGCCGCCACCGGCGCGGCGGCCGTGATCCTTGGCGCCGATGCAGAGGGCATGACGGCGTTGCCCAGGATCGTGTGCGGCGATCCCTACAGCTATTTCGCCCGCGTATCCCAGCTTTTCAACCCACGCGTTACCCAGGCCGCCGGCGTGCATCCGTCGGCGAGCGTCGCGGCCTCTGCCACGCTGGGAGCGCGGGTTTCGATCGGCGCGGGATGTTCCGTCGGCGAAGACGCGGTCCTGGGGGACGACAGCTGCCTGTATCCGGGGGTCGTGATCTACCCGGGATGCCGGATTGGGGCGCGCGCCATCGTGCACTCGGGCGCGGTGATCGGGGCGGACGGCTTCGGCATCGCAAAGGAGGACGGCCGCTGGCTGAAGATTCCCCAGATCGGCGGCGTGAGCATCGGCGACGACGTCGAGATCGGCGCCAACACCACCATCGACCGCGGCGCGATGGACGACACCGTGATCGGCGACGGGGTAAAGCTCGACAACCAGATCCAGATCGGCCACAACTGCCGCGTGGGCGCGCATACCGCGATGGCCGGCTGCGTCGCGGTCGCGGGCAGCGCCGACATCGGCAGCCATTGCAGCATCGGCGCTGGCGCCCTGATCCTCGGGCACCTTTCCATCTGCGACTACGCGCATGTTTCCGCCGACACGGTGATTTCCCGCTCGATTCTCAAGCCCGGAACCTACACCGGCATGTTTCCGGCCGACGACAACGAATCCTGGGCCCGCAATACCGCGGTGGTGCGCCACCTCGCGGACCTGGTGGACCGCGTCCGTACCCTGGAAAAACTGGTCAAGAAGAAGGAGAAGGACGATGGTTGACATGGACATCCACCAGGTTCTCGCGCACCTGCCGCAACGCTTCCCGATCCTGATGATCGACCGCGTGATGGAATGCGAGCCGGGCAAGCGGATCCTCGCCCTGAAGAACGTGTCGGCCAACGAGCCCTACTTCCCGGGACACTTTCCGCACCGGCCGGTGATGCCCGGCGTGCTGATCCTCGAGGCGATGGCGCAGGCTGCGGGCATCCTCGTGTTCCGGACGCTCGGCAGCAAGCCCGACGACAAGTCGGTCTATTACTACGCGGGGATCGACAACGCGCGCTTCAAGCGGCCGGTCGAGCCGGGCGACCAGCTGATGATCGAGGTCTCGATCCTCGGCTCGAAGCGCGGCATCTGGAAGTTCGGCTGCGTCGCGCGCGTCGGCGAGACGCTGGTTGCGGAAGCCGACATCCTGTGCACGGTGCGGCCGGCCGAGCCGGCGGCGCCATGATCCATCCCACCGCGATCGTCGAGCCCGGCGCGCGGCTCGCGGCGAACGTCGCGGTCGGCGCCTGGTCGCTGATCGGCGCGCAGGTCGAAGTGGGCGAGGGTAGCGTGATCGGCCCGCACGTGGTGATCGAAGGACGCACGAAGATCGGGCGCGACAACCGCATCTCGCAGTTTGCGTCGCTGGGCGGCGCGCCGCAGGACAAGAAGTACGCGGGCGAAGACACTTCGGTCGAGATCGGCGACGGTAATACGATCCGCGAGTACGTGACCATCAACCGCGGCACGATCGGGGACGCGCGCGTGACCCGCGTCGGCAATGACAACTGGATCATGGCCTACGTGCACTTCGCGCACGATTGCCAGATCGGCAGCCACACGATTTTCGCCAACGCCTGCCAGCTGGCAGGCCATGTACAGGTCGGGGACTGGGCGATCCTGGGTGCGACCACCCTGGTGCACCAGTTCGTGCGCATCGGCGGGCATAGCTTCACCGGCATGGGCACCTACCTCGACCGGGATCTCCCGCCCTACGTGCGGGCCGCGGGCAACATGGCGCAGCCCTACGGCATCAACAGCGTCGGCTTGCGCCGGCGCGGCATGCCTTCGGCCAGCATCGATGCGCTGAAGCGCGCCTACAAGACCATCTATCGCGGCGGGCTCGGGCAGGAGGAACTGCGGGGCGAGCTCGAGGCACAGGCCCGGGACTGCGTGGAAGTGCGGGCGATGCTCGAATTCCTGAACGCGTCCAAGCGCGGCTATATACGCTAGTGAGCGTGGAGATTGGGTCTGAATCCCGCATCCACGTCGGCATGGTGGCCGCCGAGGCTTCGGGCGACCTGCTCGGCGCGCACCTGATCGCCGCGCTCAAGGCGCGCCGCCCGGCGCTTCGTTTTTCCGGCATCGGCGGCCCGAAGATGATCGCGCAGGGCTTCGAGTCGCACGTACCGATGGACAAGCTCGGCGTGCGCGGCTACGCCGAGGTCATCCGGCATTACCGGGAAATCATGGGAATCCGGCGGCAGATCGCCGAGCGCATGCTGAAGGTGCGCCCGGCGGTGTTCATCGGCGTCGATTCCTCCGACTTCAACCTCGATCTCGAGCGCAAGCTCAAGGACGCCGGCATACCCGCCATCCAGTACGTCAGCCCGTCCATCTGGGCCTGGCGTGGCTGGCGCACCCGCCGCATCGTGCGCTCGGTAACGCACCTGCTGGCCATTTTCCCGTTCGAGCCGGCGCTGTACGAGAAAGAGGGACTGCCCGTGACCTACGTCGGCCATCCGCTCGCCGACGTCATCCCGATGGAGCCGGACAAGGCGAAGGCGCGGGCCGACTTGCGCGTGCCAGCCGGGAGCCGGGTGGTCGCGCTATTGCCGGGCAGCCGGCGCTCCGAGCTGCACTACATGGCGGATCTCTTCGTGCTCACCGCACGCCGTCTGCTGCAGGATGTTCCCAACGCGTACTTTGTCTGTCCCACCGCTTCGCGCGCGACGCGCGAAATGTTCGAGGCGGCGCTGTGGCGCCACGAGGCGCGGGACCTGCCCCTGACGCTGCTGTTCGGCCATTCGCACGAGGCGCTGGCGGCAGCCGACATCGCACTGGTGGCGAGCGGCACCGCAACCCTGGAGACCGCACTCTTCAAGACGCCGATGGTCATCGCCTACAAGCAGTCGCCGTTCACCTGGGCGTTGATGCGCAGGATGCTCTACCTGGACCATATCGGCTTGCCGAACATCCTCGCGGGCGAGGCCCTGGTGCCCGAGTTTGTGCAGGACAAGGCCACGCCCGGCGCGCTGGCCGAAGCGCTGCTCGCACTGCTGCAGGACACGAGCGCCCAGGTCCGGCAGGTCGCGAAATTTCGCGAGATCCACGCCACCCTGCGCCAGAACACCGCGCAAAAGGCCGCCGACGCCGTGCTCGCCGTGATCGATGCGGGCCGTAGTTAAGGTTTGTGGGGTCGACGAAGCCGG
>JANNXB010000309.1:0-5582 GCA_031409355.1 Betaproteobacteria bacterium
TGCGCGCGCAGACGCTGGGCGAGCGCGCGGCGGCGCTGCTCGGCCGTGAATTCCTGGATGCGAGCATTCCAGTCGAAGCGCAGGCGGGCACACTGCGGCTCTACGGCCTCGCGGGTACGCCCCAAGCCGCGCGGGCGCGCGCCGACTCGCAGTACCTGTTCGTCAACGGCAGGTTCGTGCGCGACCGGATGCTGTCGCACGCGGTGCGCGAGGCCTACCGCGACCTCCTGCACGGCGATCGGCAACCCGCCTACCTGCTGTTCCTCGAAATCGATCCGCGCGGCGTGGACGTAAACGTACACCCGGCGAAGATCGAAGTGCGCTTTCGCGATTCCGGCGGCATCCACCAGTTCGTGATGCATGCGCTAAAGCGCGCTCTCTCGCCCACCGCCACCGACGCCCCGGTTGCCTATGCGACGATTTCTGGTTCCGGCGTGGGACCGGCAATACAGCAGGGCTTCAACCTCGCGCAGCCCGCGCAGGCATACCAATCCTTCATGGGAGCAGCAGTAGCCGCCCCGCTTCCCGCTTCCCAGACCTCACCGCCGCTTGGCTTCGCGCTCGCGCAGCTGCACGGCGTGTACGTACTTGCGCAGAACGACGCCGGGCTGGTGCTGGTCGACATGCACGCGGCGCACGAGCGCATCGTCTACGAGAAACTGAAGGACAACCTCGACGCCGGGCGCGTCGAGCGGCAGCAGCTGCTGGTGCCGGCGGCCTTCCGCGCCGACGCGCTGGACGTCGCCGCCGCGGAAGAAAACCGCGAGACACTCGAGCGGCTCGGGCTGGAACTCAGCGCCGCGGGCCCGAACGAGCTGGCGGTGCGCGCCGCCCCGATGCTGCTCGCCGGAGGCGACGTGGCCGGACTGGCGAGAAGCGTGCTGGCCGAGATCCGCGAGTACGGCGCCGCGCAGGCGCTCGCCGCGCGGCGCGACGAACTGCTCTCGGGCATGGCCTGCCATGCTGCGGTGCGCGCCAACCGGAACCTGACGGTCACCGAGATGAACGCCCTGCTGCGCGAAATGGAGGCCACGGAGCGCGCCGGCAGCTGCAACCACGGCCGCCCCACCTGGTACCAGCTCAGCATGGCGGACCTGGACAAACTTTTCATGCGGGGACAGTAGCGATGGCGCAAGTGATGCTCATAACCGGGGGCGGACGCGGCATCGGCGCCGCCACCGCGCGCCTCGCGGCGAAGCGCGGCTACTCCGTCTGCATCAGCTACCTCAGCGATCGCACATCCGCCGACCGCGTGGTGCAGGACATTCGCGACGAAGGCGGCACCGCGATCGCGGTACCGGGCGACGTCGCCGTGGAAAAGGACGTCCTGCACCTGTTCGGCTCCTGCGACCGCTCGCTCGGCCCCCTCACCGCGCTGGTAAACAACGCCGGCATCGTCACGACGGCCTCGCGCGTTGAGGCGATGGGAGCGGAGCGGCTGCAGCGCATGTTCTCGACCAACGTGGTCGGCGCATTCCTCTGCGCGCGCGAGGCGATCCGCAGGATGTCCACAAAGCACGGCGGCAAGGGCGGTGCGATCGTCAACGTGTCGTCGGCCGCGGCGCGGGTCGGTTCGCCGGGCGAGTGGGTCGACTACGCCGCCTCAAAGGGCGCCATCGACACCATGACGATCGGCCTCTCCAAGGAGCTTGCCGACGACGGCATCCGCGTCAACTGCGTGCGGCCGGGCTTCGTCAACACGGAGATCCACGCCAAGGCCGGCGAGCCCAACCGCATCGAGCGCCTGCGCGCCGGCATCCCGATGAAGCGCGGCGGCGAGCCCGAGGAAGTGGCGCGCGCCATCCTGTGGCTGCTGTCGGACGAGGCGTCCTATTCCACAGGGGCGATTCTCGATGTCACGGGTGGCCGGTAAGCCTTCTGCTTTCGCGCTCCTGGGTCCTACTGCCAGCGGGAAGTCCCGGCTGGCAATGCAGCTTGCCTCGAAATATCCGATTGAAATCGTCAGCATCGACTCGGCGCAGGTCTACCGCGGCATGGACATCGGCACCGCCAAGCCCTCGCCCGCGGAACGAGGCGCGGTGCCGCATCACCTGATCGACCTGCTCGACCCGACCGAGGCGTACTCCGCCGGCCGCTTCCGCGACGACGCGCTGCGCGCCATCGCCGAGATCCATTCAAGAAACAGGATTCCACTACTGGTCGGCGGCACGATGCTCTACTACCGCGCCCTCGCCGAGGGAATGGATGAATTGCCGCCGGCGAACCCCGGGATTCGCAAGCAGATCGATGCGGACGCTGCGCAGAAAGGCTGGCCAGCCATGCACGCCGAACTCGCCAGGGTGGATCCGGCCACCGCTGCCCGCCTAAAACCGGGTGACGCCCAACGCGTCCAGCGCGCGCTGGAAGTGCATCGGGCGACCGGAAAGCCGATCTCGGAGTTCCAGAACCAGCCGAAGCCGAGCCTGCCTTTCGAATTGCAGGCTTTTTCGATTTTTCCCGAAGACCGGGCCGAATTGCATCGACGCATCGCCGAGCGATTCGACGCCATGCTGAAGGCGGGACTGGCGGAGGAACTGGCCGCGCTGCGCCAGCGCTTCGCATTGCATGCGGCCCTGCCCAGCATGCGCTGCGTCGGCTACCGGCAGGCCTGGGAATTTATCGAAGGAAACTGCAGCGCGAAAGAGTTTCGCGAAACAGGCATCGCCGCCACGCGCCAGCTCGCCAAGCGCCAGCTGACCTGGTTGCGCAGCCTGCCCGGTCTCGCCCCGGCCAGCGAACTCGACGAAAACCTCAGTCGAGGCTGAGGTTCATCTCGCGCGCGCCGCGCCGGTAGGCTTCTAGCTGCTCGGCGACGAACGCCGACAGCGCCTGCGGCGTCGAGCTGCGCGGCTCGAACGCGAGCTTGCCAAAAGCGTCCTTCACCTCCGGCTTGGCCAGCACGATCGCCAGTTCGCGCCCAACGCGGTCGACGATTTCCTTCGGCAGCTTCGGCGGCCCGAACAGGCCGCCCCAGGGCGTGATCGGCACGTTCGCGAGGCCGGCCTCGGCCATCGTCGGCGCGGTTGGCAATAGCTGGTTTCGGCTCGGCAACATCGTGGCGAGCACGCGCAGCTTGCCTTCCTTCACCTGAGGCGCGAGCGTGCCCGGCGTAGCGATCGCGATGTTGACGCGGCCGGCGATCAGATCGAGCGACAGCGGGCCATCGCCTCTGTACGGGACATGCACCATGTCGAGCTTCTGCTGCGCTGCGAACAGGCCGGTCGCAAGGATGCTGGTCGCGTTGCCGGTGCCGTAGTTGAGCGCGCCCGGATTCGCGCGCGCGTAACCGATCAGGTCGCCGATGGTATACACCGGCATGCTCGCGTGCGAAAACACGAAGAAGCCGAAGATCCCGACCAGCGAAATCGGCGTGAAGTCCTTCACCGGATCATAGGGCGGCACCTTCTTCGCCGCCGGCGCGAACGACATTCCGGTGGCCGTGCCGTAGTACAGCGTGTAGCCGTCGGGATCCGCCTTGCGCACCGCCTCCGACGCAATGATGCCCTCGGCGCCCGGCCTCGTCTCGATGATGATCGGCTGGCCCAGCTGCTGGCCAAGCGGTTGCGCAAAGATGCGCGCCCCCAGCTCGGCCGCCCCGCCCGGCGGGAACGGCACGATCATGCGGATGGGCTTGTTGGGGTACTGCTGCGCGAGGGCGCTGGAGCAGGCCAGCGCGGCGGCGACGGCAGCGATGAGTTTTTTCATGGCGCTCACTCCGGTTGGATGCCCACGGCCTTCAGGATGTTGCGGTAGCCCTCCAGCTGCTCCTTGACGTACGCCGCGAGCTTCTCTGGCGTGGATGGCGTCAGTACGAAGGCCTGTTTCTGCATCGCCTCCTGCACGTCGGGCCGTCCCATCGCGGCGACGAACTCCTTGTTCAGCCGCGCAACCACCTCGGCGGGCATCTTCGCGGGTCCGAACAGGCCGGCCCAGGAGATGATGGAGAAGGTCGGGTAGCCGGCCTCGGCGATCGTCGGCACGTCCGGCAGCAGGTGACTGCGCCGGGGCAGCGTCGTGACCAGGGCGCGAAGCTTGCCATCGCGGATCAGCGGCATCGAGGTGGTCGAGGAGGCGAACATCACGTGCACGCGCCCGCCGACCAGGTCCGCCATGACCAGGGGCTCGGTCTTGTAGGGCACGTGAACCATGTCGATCTTCGCCAGTGAAGCGAGCAGCGCCGAGGAAACGATGCCGGTGGTGTTTCCAGTCGCGTAGTTGACCTTGCCCGGGTTCGCCTTGGCGTACTCCACCAGCTCCGGCAGCGTTTTCACCGGCAGGCCCGGATAGCTGACGACGAAGAAGGTGTAGCGGCCGATGTCCGTGATCGGCGTGAAATCCGCCACCGGATCGTAGGGCGGGACTTTCTTCATCGCCGGCACCACCGACAGCGGGCTGTTGGTCGCCATGAGCAGCGTGTAGCCGTCGGGCGCCGCCTTGGCCACCTCGGAGGCGGCAATGGCACCATCGGCGCCTGCCTTGTTGTCGACCACGACCGGCTGCCCGATCGCCGCCGAGACCGAATTGCCCAGGACGCGCGAAATTAGGTCGGTCGCCGATCCGGCGCCGAACGGCACCACGATGCGGATCGGCCTGTTCGGGTATTGCGCCAGTGCGGGAACCGCGACGACCAATGCAGCGGCCAAAACGAGCATGCGTTTCATAGGTGGGTCTCCTCCCTCTCCGCGTCGATTATAGAATGGGTTCACGGAGGTTCGCATGGAAATCGGCGTGGTCGGACTGGGAAGGATGGGCGCCAACATGGCGCGGCGCATGGCGCGGGCTGGAGCGCACGAGCGCGCTGGCGGCGTCCGGGTGGTCGCCTTCGACCGCGATCCGGTGGCGCGGGTTCCGCTGGCCGGGGAGAAGAACGTCGAGTGCGTCGAAGGTCTCGCCGCGCTTGCCTCGAAGCTCTCCGGCGAGCGCGTGATCCTCTTCATGCTGCCGGCGGGCGAAGCCACCGAAGGCACGCTGGCCGAACTGCTGCCGATGCTGTCCGCCGGCGACACCCTGGTCGACGGCGGCAACGCCTTCTACAAGGACTCGATGGCGCGGGCGCTGGAAATGTCGCAGCGCGGACTGCGCTACATAGATGCCGGGGTGTCAGGCGGCATCCACGGCCTCGCCAACGGCTATTGCCTGATGCTTGGCGGCACCGCTTCCTCGGTCGCGCGCTTCGAGCCTTTCGCGCGCATCCTCGCGCCGGCGCCCGACACCGGCTGGCTGCACTGCGGCCCGAGCGGCGCCGGGCATTTCGCCAAAATGATCCACAACGGCATCGAGTACGGAATGATGCAGGCCTTCGCCGAAGGCTTCGCGCTGCTCGCGGCGCGCAAGGACCTCGAATTCGACCTGGGGCGGCTGGCCGAGACCTGGCGCCACGGCAGCGTGGTGCGTTCCTGGCTGCTCGACCTGTCCGCCGAGATCCTCAAGGAAGACGAAGACCTGCAGCGCATCGCGCCGATCGTGCCGGACTCGGGCGAGGGCCGCTGGACCGCGCTTGAATCCGTGGAACTGGGCGTGCCCACGCCGGTGATAACCATGGCCCTGATGGCGCGCTTCTCCAGCCAGGGAAAATCCGACTA